>NZ_NFHK01000007.1:0-87422 GCF_002161315.1 Faecalibacterium sp. An77 | reverse complement strand
TTCTCGTGTTCCTGAATGTGGCTGTATTTTCTGGGCATAGCAAAGACCTCCTGTAGTAGTTTTATTCTACCACAGGAGGCCTTCTTTTTTCACTGTCTACTTTTACTGGAGCAGTTCAAAACAGCGGCGCGTCTTTATTTTGGTTTCGCTGGTCATCCCGGTCCTGCTCCTGGTGGGGTTTGTGGTGTTCCCGGCGGTGGACCTGTTCCGCATGAGCTTTACCAACTGGGACGGCCTGTCCACCACCAGTGAATTCATCGGGCTGGACAACTACATCTCGATGCTCCACAACCCCGACCTGTGGCAAAGCCTGGGCAACAACGCCGTCTATTTCTTCGCCCACCTGCTGATGATTCCGGTGGAGCTGGCCTTTGCCGTCCTGCTGAACTCCAAGCTTCGGGGTGCCAAGTTCTACAAGACCATGGTCTTTATGCCCTACATCATCAACGGCGTGGCCATCTCCTATGCGTTCTCCTACTTCTTCTCCCCCATCAACGGCGCTTTCGACTCCATCCTGGAGGCCCTGCGCCTGGGGATGCTGAGCCAGAACTGGCTGTCCGACCCCAAGATCGTCAACTTTGTGCTGGCCTTTGTCTCCCTGTGGCGCTACTCCGGCTATCATGTGGTGCTGTTCCTGGCGGCGCTGCAGTCGGTGTCCAAGGACATCCAGGAGGCCGCCATCATCGACGGCGCCAACACATGGCAGATGTTCCGCTACATCCAGATCCCTTCCATCATGCTGATGGTAGACTTTGTCCTCTTCGACAACATCCGCGGCGCCCTGCAGGTCTTTGATATCCCCTTTGTCATGACCTCCGGCGGCCCCGGCTACGCCTCCAGCACCTTCACCCTCTACACCATCAAGACCGCCTTCACCTTCTCCAACTTCGGTCTGGCCTCCACCATGGCGGTGGCCATCATGGTGCTGATCATCGTGATTTACGTCATCCAGAATAAAATCATCCACGGCGTGATCTTAAAGGAGGACAAGTGAAGATGCTGAACCAGCGTTCTCCCCGCGCCATTCTGGCGCAGTTCCTCAAGCAGCTGGTCTGCCTGAGCATGACCCTCATCGTCATCACCCCCATCCTGCTGACCGTCTTTGCCGCCCTGAAAACCAAGGGCGACATGGTCAACACCTCTCCCCTGATGCTGCCCCCCTTTGACCGGATCACCCTGGAGAACTTCCAGACCGTTCTGAGCAACAAGTATCTCTGGATCGGATTCAAAAACACCCTCATCATCCTGGCGGTCAGCCTGATCTTCAACGTGCTGCTGGGCACCATCACCGCCTTTATCATCGAGCGCTTTACCTTCCGTGGCAAAAAGGTGATTGTGGGCCTGTTCTTTGCCGGCATGCTGGTGCCCACCTTCGTCACCGAGATTGCCCGCTTCAAGATCATCAACGGTCTGGGCCTGTACAACACCCTAGGCGCCCCCATCCTGATCTACATTGCCTCCGACCTGATGCAGCTGTACATTTACCGCCAGTTCATCTCCACCATTCCCCCGGCTCTGGACGAAAGCGCCCTGCTGGACGGCTGCAGCTACTTCCAGCTGTTCGCCCGGATCATCTTCCCCCTGCTGGCCCCAGCCACCGCCACCGTGGTCATCATCAAGGCCATCGTCATCATCAACGACATGTACATCCCCTACCTGTACATGCCCAAGAACAAACTGCGGACTCTCACCACCTTCCTGATGGACTACGCCAACGCCCAGCAGGGCTCCTGGCAGTCCCTGGCGGCGGGCATCGTCATCATCATGCTGCCCACCATCCTGATTTACATCTTCTTCCAGCGCTATATTCTGGCCGGCGTCGCTGCCGGAGCTGTCAAGGAATAAAGCGCAACGTTCCTTTCTTCTCCCGTCCCGCGGGCCGGCCCCCGCCGGCTACGCAAAAAACCGGACTTCACAGCCTCGTGAAGTCCGGTTTTTGTTGTTCTGTTTTCTTTTTGGGTTGGGTCGGCCGTTATCCCTCCACCTCGGCCAGGGTGGGCATGGCGGGGATGGCTCCGCGGCGGCTGGTGGTGATGCTGGCGGCCCGGTTGGCGAAAGCCAGAATCTGTTCCAGCTTCTCCACAGAGAGGGCGTTCAGATCCTCTTTGCACAGCTTGGACAGCGCCGCTCCAAAGAAGGTATCTCCGGCGCCGTTGGTGTCCCCCACCTTGCAGGGGACGCCGGCCACATGGCCGGTGGTATCTCCCATCCGGTAAAAGACGCCGTCGGGGCCCAGGGTGACAAAGATCAGCCGGATGCCCTGCCGGGCCAGCTGGGCGGTGCCCTCGGCGCAGTCAGTGGTCCCCGTCAGGAGCGGCAGCTCCTCATCCGACACCTTGAGGATGTCCACCATCTCCAGAGGCGTCTTCATCTGGGCCACAGCGGTCTCCGGGTCGGGCCAGAGGTTGGCGCGGTAGTTGGGATCGTATGTAATGACGGCGCCCATGGCTTTGGCGCGGCGCACCGCGTCCAGGGTGGCAGACCGGGAGGGGTCTGCCGTCAGGCTCACCGAGCCGAAGTGCACCATGGTGGCGTCCTGCAGGGCCTGGTCGGGGATATCCTCCGCCGTCAGCATGACGTCGGCGTTGGCGCTGCGGTAAAAGCTGAAATCCCGCTCGCCCGACGCATCCACCGAGACCACCGCCATGGTGGTGGGGTGCGCGCGGTCCACCGCCACACCCGACACGTCCACCTTGTTCTCCTCCAGCACCTCGGTCAGGTAGCGGCCAAAGGCATCCGCGCCCACCTTGCCGATGAATGCGGTTTTTGCGCCCAGCCGGGCCGCCGCCACCGCCAGATTGGCGGGCGCGCCGCCGGGGTTGGCCGCAAACTGGGGGATTCCCTGTTCGTTCCGTCCGGTCTGGGTCAGGTCGATCAAGACCTCACCAATCGTTACAATGTCCATTTGCAGCATCTCCTTCTCGGTTTTATGACATCAGATAGTGGATAAAGGCGGCGGCCCGGTCGGGGTTGGGGGATTCCCGAATCACACCCAGATACACCCGGTCCGAAAAGCCTGCCGCCTCCAGCAAAGGCGACGAAGAAACATCCATCCACAGGCCCGATTCATCCAGCCCTTCTTCCTGGGCCAGAGACGGGTCCAGGGTCCGCAGGTCGGCCAGATACTCCTCCTGCACAAAGGCGTCCCGGGCCTCCTGGTCCATCAGGACCACATCCAGCTGGTCCGCCGCCAGGGCCCCCATGATTTTCATGCGGGAGGCGTAGGCATACTGGGGATCGGCGTCCTCACTCAGCAGCAGGCCATTGTAGAAGTAGACCTGCTGTTTTTCGCTGCTCAACCCCTGCTGTTCCAGGAAGCCGGTGGTTAAATCCTCGGTCAGGTCCTGCCCCGCCGACACGTTCACCAGGGCCAGATACAGCACGTCCTCTTTTCGGGTGGCCTGCCGGTAGCCGATGTAGGCCGCCATGTACACCACAATCAGCACCAGGATGATAGGGATTTTGTAATAGGTCCAGATGTGGTCCAGCCGCTTGCGGCCGTGGAGGGATTGGATGGTCTGCCAGTCCTCTTTCCATTTAGTGTTCTGCATTTTCTTCCTCTTCCACCGGTTCCGGCGCCCCGCCGCAGGCGTGGATCACCTTTACCAGGAAAAACGAGCACAGCATGGCGCAGCACCCGAACCCCAGCAAAAACGCGGGGGTAAACACCCAGACCACCACCCAGAACATGGCGGCGTAGATGGCCGCCATCAGCAGGGTGCAGACCAGATACCGCAGCCCCACCAGCAAGGAGGTTTTCAGAATGCCGAAGGTGGTGTTTTCAAACCGCGCCAGCAGCGGGAATGCGTACAGCAGGACGATGGCGTAGACGATGGCCGCCACAATCAGCAGCGCGGCGATGAGGGTCCAGAGGATGCTGTCGCTCCAGATCCGGCTGAGGACGTAGCCGTCCACCGCAAAAAATCCGCCCGCCGCCAGCAGAATCAGCCACACCTTGGTGGCGGGGACAAAGTTCTGGCGGAACGCCCGGAAGAACATTCCCGTCAGACCCTCGTCCCGGTCCTCTGCCATCTTGAGGGTGACATAGAACAGGGCGGTGGTGGATGCCCCGATGGTGACAACGGGCAGGCTGCACAGCAGCCAGAGAATGTTCAGATAGGCGCTGTAGGTCATCTTGGTGATGAAGGACAGCAGCGGGCGGTCGGGGTTCAGCAGGTCTCTCATACGCTCGCCTCACAGTCTCCGGTGGACTCCCGCAGCACCAGATTGGTCTCGGTATACACCGTCCGGTAGTTCAGGGAGGGCTCCTTGATCCGGGTCATCAGCAGGTCGGCGGCGGTAAAGCCCATGATCTGCCCGTGGATGTGGATGGAGGTCAGCTTGGGGGTCATGAAGGAGGCCTCCTGGCTGTCGTCAAAACCGCAGATCCAGACGTTTTCCGGGGCGGAATAGCCCAGGGTTTTGAGGGCCCGCAGCACGTCCATGGCCACAAAGTCGTTGGCACAGACGATGGCCTCGGGCAGCTGGTCAAAGGTTTCCAGCCTGGCCCGGATGTACTCGGCGTATTCCCCTTCTGCGCTGTCCACCATGCACCAGCGCAGGCTGTCCGCCAGGCCCAGCCACTCCATGGCGCTCTTGTAGGCCATGTACCGCTCATAGAAGGACTGGCAGTGCCAGATGGGGCCCGCGTAGACGATCCGCTTTTTGCCCCGCTGGGCCATCAGCCGGACCACGTTCTGCACCTCCACCCGGTTGTCCATGTACAGCCGGTCGGCCTTGAGCGGGGGGTGCAGGTCCATCACCGGCGTATCCACAAACAGCAGCGGAATCCCCTGCCCGCACAGCATCTGTGCATAGTCGTAGTCAAAGACCTCAAAGCAGATGATTCCGGCCGTCCGCTCCAGGTCAACCGAGGCCGGCAGGCTGCAGGCCTTCAGATCGGCCGGCGAAATCCGGTGGATGGTCATGCAGTAGTGCAGATGCTGAATTTCCGACTGGAACCGGTCCTGCATCATGGATGAAAAATGGGAATTGCTCAAAAAGCAGGTGGTCAGCATCGCGATTTCCCGCTTGCCGTCGGGCTTGGCCGGCTCGCGGTTGTCTTCCTGAAACAGGGGCAGATAGGCGAACTGCTTGTACCCCATTTCGGCGGCCTTGCGCAGGATCTTTTCCCTTGTGGCGTCCGCCAGCGCGCCGGTATTGTTGATGGCTTTGGATACCGTATTGCGCGACAGCTGCAGCTCGTTGGCAATGTCCTGAATCGTCACTTTGTTGGCCATGGTGTCCCCCTCCTTCTTTATAATAAAAGTTTGGTTCTGATTGCTAGTATAGTGCAAATGCACGGATTAGTCAAATGTAAAAATGTAAAACGGAAATTTGCACAAATGCACACTTCGCATTTTGTGCAACCAGATAAATCCACAAAAATTCTTTCGGATTCATGGAAAATATCATTGACTTTTGACTACAGGTATGGTATAAAGATGCTGTCAGGAATTTACATTTGCACACTTCCAGCTCAGTTCACGCACAAGCAGATGTGCAAACGTAACTTCAAACGTCACCAAGATCACATTGAAAGGGAGGATTTGAATCCATGAAAGCAAAAGCGTCTCCGTCCGGGACGGTTGCGGTCTCATCCCGGCAGCGCTGGCACAACACCTGTGTCTATGTACGGCGTCACTGGCAGCTGTACCTGCTGTTTCTTCTGCCGGCCGTTGCGCTGACCTTGATTTTCAAGTACGCGCCCATGGGCGGCGTCCTGATCGCGTTCCAGAACTATAACCCCTTCAAGGGCATTCTGGGCAGCGAGTGGGTGGGCTTCGACAACTTTGTCCGGTTCATGTCGTCGCCCGACTTCCAGCGCTATCTGGTCAACACCCTCAAGCTGAGCGTCTACGGCCTGCTGTGGGGCTTCCCGGTCCCCATCATCCTGGCCTTCCTGCTCAACCGCATTGAGAGCAAGAAGATCAAGCAGAAGGTGCAGCTGGTCCTCTACATGCCCAACTTCATCTCGGTGATCGTCCTCTGCGGTATTGTGCGTGTGCTGCTGTCGGTCACCGGCCCCGTGAACGGCCTGTTCCACACCAGCATCAACTTCATGACCCTGCCCGAGGCCTTCCGCCCCATCTACATCATCAGCGGCATCTGGCAGGGCGCAGGCTGGGCCTCCATCATGTATACGGCCTCCCTGTCCACCGCCAGCAAGGACCTGAAGGAAGCCGCCATGATCGACGGCGCCAACCTGCTGCAGCAGATCGCCACCGTTGAGTGGCCCGCCATCAAGGACATGGTGGTCATCCAGTTCATCCTCCAGGCCGGCAACATCATGAGCATCGGCTTTGAGAAGGCCTACGCCCTCCAGACAGACCTGAACCTGACCTCCTCTGAAATCATCGCTACTTACGTGTACAAGAAGGGCCTGCTGGACGGCGACTACAGCTTCTCCACAGCTGTGGGCCTGTTCAACACCATCATCAACGTGATTCTGCTGATTGCCGTCAACAAGATTGTTGAGAAACTCAACGACGGCAAGGGACTCTAAGGAGGCACCGCTATGGCAGTCAAGACCAAGAAGAAAAAGAACAAAATGGCCATTTACACCAAACAGGACAAGGCCATCCTGTACTTCGGCTACGTGCTGCTTGCATTATTTGTGATTGCAATTGTGGTGCCGGTGGTGTATATTATCTTCGCATCCTTCATGGATCCTGTGACACTCCAGAACAAGGGCATCACCTTCGACTTCAGCAAGTGGACCCTCACCGCCTATGAGCGCGTGGCCACCGACGCCCAGATCTGGACCGGCTTCAAGAACGCCGTCATCTACTCGGTGCTGTTCACCTTTATTTCGGTGGCAGTCACTATGCTGGCGGCCTACCCCATGTCCCTGCCCGACTTCAAGGGCAAGGCCATCTTCAACACCCTGTTCGTCATCACCATGTTCTTCGGCGGCGGCCTGATCCCCACCTACCTGCTCATCAACAACCTGGGCCTGCTGGACTCCATGTGGGCGGTCATCCTGCCCGGCGCCTTCAGCGTCTGGAACATGATTATTGCACGGACCTACTACCAGGGCATCCCCAACGACCTGCGGGAGGCTGCCGACGTGGACGGCGCCAGCGAGATGCTCTACTTCTTCAAGATTCTGCTGCCGGTCTGTATGCCGGTGGTGGCCGTCCTGACCCTGTGGCAGTTCGTCGCCATGTGGAACAGCTACTTTGACGCCATGATCTACCTGAACGACACCGCCAAGCAGCCCCTGCAGCTGGTGCTGCGCTCCATCCTGATTCAGAGCCAGCCCGAGTCCGGCATGATCGCCGACATCCAGAGCACCGCCGAGCGTGCCCAGCTGGCCGAGCTGCTCAAGTACGCCACCATCATCATCTCGTCCCTGCCCCTGATCGTCATGTACCCCTTCTTCCAGAAGTACTTCGACGCCGGCATCATGGCTGGTTCCATCAAGGGCTGATTCCTCACCTGCACACAGCAAGAAAAATCAAGATAAGGAGAACGATTATGAAAAAGCTGATTTCCCGCCGCAATTTCCTGAAAGCCTGCGCCGTGGCCGGCTCTGCTGCTGCCCTGACTGCCTGCGGCGGCGGCAATACTGCCGCCAACAACTCCGCTGCCGCCTCCATCGAGGTGACCGGCCCGGTGGAATTCCCTCTGTCTGAGACGGTGACCTTCACCGGCACCACCAGCTATCCCGCCGGCAGCGAGTCGGAGCCCAACAACCGCACCATCTTCAAGCGCCTGGAGGAGGCCACCAACGTCCACATCGACTGGACCGCCATCCAGTCCGACCAGTGGGGCGACAAGATCACCCTGACCATGGCCAACCCCAACACCCTGACCGACTTCATCTTCAGCGCCGACTTCTCGGACAGCAACCTGCTGCGCTACGCTGACCAGGGCGTCGTGATCCCCCTGGAGGAGTACATCGACACCTGCATGCCCAACCTGCAGGCCGTCTTTGAGAAGTACCCCGAGTACCGCACCATGTGCACCGATACCGAGGGCCACATCTGGGCCCTGCCCTGGATCGAGCAGCTGGGCGCCAACAAGACTGCTATCCAGACCGTCGGCGGCATGAGCTTTATCAACACCAAGTGGCTGAACTTCCTGGGTCTGTCCATGCCCACCACCGTGGATGAGTTCGAGCAGGTTCTGATCGCCTTCCGTGACAACGCCGCTTCCCTCCAGAGCGAGTTCGGCATCGACGGCAGCATCATCCCCATGTCCTGCATCATCAACGATGGCGATCAGGACCCCGGCATCCTGATCAACGGCTTCGGCGAGGGCTACGGCGACATGGACAAGGGCCGCCACATCGCTGTCACCGATGACCTGAAGGTCATCTGCGCCGCCACCCAGCAGGGCTACCGGGACGGCCTGGAGTGGCTGCACAAGCTGTACACCGAGAACCTGATCGACCCCGAGTGCTTCACCCAGGAGTGGTCCACCTACGTTTCCAAGGGCAAGGCTGGCCGGTACGGCGTCTGCTTCAGCTGGGACGTTGCCAACATTGACAACCTGACCGACTGGGAGCCCCTGCCCCCGCTGGCTGCCGACACCACCATCATCACCCCGCAGAACGGCTCCTTCACCAGCGGCTTCAACCGCGGCCGCTGCGTGGTTACCGCCAAAGCATCCAACCCCGCTCTGGTCTGCGCATGGCTGGACCAGATGTACATCCCCATCCAGTCGGCCCAGAACAACTGGGGCACCTACGACGAGGGCGACGAGTTCGATATCTTTGAGATGTCCACCAACGCCGAGGGCGAGCCCATGCTGAAGCACGCACCTCTGGGCGATGCTTCCCCCGTTGAGGTCCGTGAGGCCGAGTGTGTCGGCGGTCCTCTGGCTGTGCTGGACGACTACTACGACGTGTACGTCACCTGCCCCGACGATGCCCAGTATCGTCTGGACTGGATCGAGCAGATCTACACCCCGTACATGACCCGTCAGTACGTCTACCCCAACGCATTCATGAGCATCGAGGATACCACCGAGATCTCCAACCTCGAGGCGGATCTGAGTACTTACATGAACACCTGCAAGGCCAACTGGATCATGAACGGTCTGACCGACGCCGAGTGGAATGAGTACCTGGAGAAGCTGGACGCCTACCGTCTGCCCGACTACCTGAACATCATGCAGAAGTATCTGGACGCCTACTACGCCTGATCTTCTTTCCCCACTATACCGAATACGGAGCATCCCGGGCGGGCCGCCCGGGGTGCCCTTCCACAGGAGACACCATGAACAGCCCGATTTTACAGAAAGCCCGCGCCTATGAAGCGCAGCACGGCCCGGAGATTCCCGCCGGACAGCGACCCGTCTATCACCTGACCCCCTGGACAGGCTGGATGAACGATCCCAATGGCTTTTGCTTCTATCAGGGTCAGTACCACCTGTTTTATCAGTATTACCCCTATAAGACGGTGTGGGGTCCCATGCACTGGGGCCACGCCGTCAGCCGGGACCTGCTCCGCTGGGAGTACCTGCCCGCAGCCCTGGCTCCCGACGCTCCCTTTGACCAGGACGGATGCTTCTCCGGGTCGGCGGCCCAGCTGCCGGACGGGCGGATGCTTCTGCTGTACACCGGCGTCCGCCGGGAACAGCAGCCCGACGGGGAAGTCCGGGACATCCAGACCCAGTGTGTGGCGGTGGGCGACGGCCTCAACTACGAAAAGCCCGCCCAGAACCCGGTCCTGGACGCCAAAGACCTGCCGGAGGGCTTCAGCCGGTTTGACTTCCGGGACCCCAAGATCTGGCAGGAGCCGGACGGCAGCTACTCCGCCGTCATCGTCGGGCAGGGCAGGGCGGAGGGCGGCGCGGCCCTACTGTTCCGCAGCGCCGACGGCTTCCACTGGGAATATGTCACCATTCTGGACGCCAGCCGCGGCGAGTACGGCGTCATGTGGGAATGCCCCGACTTCTTCGAGCTGGACGGCAAGCAGGTGCTGATGGCCGGCCCGATGGAGATGCGCGCCCGGGACGAGTACCACAACGGCCACTGCGTCATCGCCCTGATCGGCAGCTACGACCCCGAGACCTGCCGCTTCACCCGTGAAAGCGTCCAGCTGATGGACGAGGGCATCGACTTCTACGCCACCCAGACCCTGCTGGCCCCCGACGGCCGCCGCATCATGACGGCCTGGATGCAGGCCTGGGCCGGCATCAGCGACAAGCCCCACGGGGCCAAATGGTTCGGGCAGACCATCTGCCCGCGGGAGCTGCACATCCGGGACGGCCGCATCATCCAGACCCCCGTCCGGGAGCTGGACGCCGTGCGCGGCGCGCGCGTCCTGCACGAAAACGTCCGCATCGAGGGGGAGACCGCCCTGGAGGGCATCGGCGGCCGGGTGGCCGATCTGACCTTGACCGTCACCCCCGAGGCGGGCTGCCGCACCTTCACCGTCAAGCTGGCCGCAGACGCCGGCCACTGCACCACCCTCACCTATGAGCCGCGCACACGGCGGCTCACCCTTGACCGGAGCCAGGCAGGGTTCCATCAGGATATTGTCCACATCCGCAGCTGCACGGTGCGCGGCGAGAGCGAAACGCTCAGCCTGCGCATCCTGCTGGACCGCAACAGCGTCGAGGTCTTTATCAACGGCGGCGAGCAGACCATGACGGCCTGCATCTACACCCCGCCCGAGGCGGACGGCATCGCCTTCGCCGCCGACGGCAAGGCCCTGGTCACCGCCGAACAGTACCAGCTCTCCTTCTGATTTTCCCGATCTTCTTCACATTCTCCAAGCCATACAGGCAAGCAGGCCCCCGCTTTGGCGCAGCGCCAAGGCGGGGGCCCGCCTTTTTGCCCCTCCGCCCCGCAGATTGCCCCAACTCTACGCTCCGTGTGTGTACATCGGCCCGCCCGTCTGCTACACTGATAGCGAAAGGAGGCCCCACCCCATGGACCAGATCAAGATCGGGCATTTCATTGCCGACACCCGCAAAGCCAAAAACCTCACCCAGCGCCAGCTGGCCGACGCTCTGGCCATCAGCGACAAGACGGTCAGCAAATGGGAGACCGGCAAAGGTCTGCCGGATGTCTCCCTGATGCTGCCCCTGTGCCGGGCGCTGGAGATCACCGTCAACGACCTTCTCACCGGCGAAAAGGTCTCTGCATCCGACTATCAGACCAAAGCGGAGGAAAATATGATGGATCTCATCAAGGAAAATCAGGAAAACAAAAAGCGGATGGTTCTGTCCGTCATCTGCGGCACCATCACCGTCATCGCAGTGTGCTCCCTGGTCATCATCGCGTCCTATCTGGAACTGCCCATCGCCGTGCGGATTCTTTTGATTCTGCTGGCCCTGGCCACCGCCGTGGCCGGCGTGGGGGCGGCCGCTGTGCTGGACGCCCAGGCCGGCTACTATGAGTGTCCCGCCTGTGGGGCGACCTTTGTCCCCACCCTGGGCGCCTATGTCAAAGGCTATCACACCTTGACCCGGCGCCGTCTCACCTGTCCCTCCTGCGGCAAAACCAGCATGTGCCGCCACCGCATCATCCGCTGAAGCAAGATTCCGCCCCAACAAACAGAGCGGCATGGCCCTTTCGGTCATGCCGCTCTGTTGTTTTTTGCTTTTGGTTTACCCTAAGTTTTCAATGGTATCAAACAGCCCGGCGGCCCGGTCGATGGCCTCTTTGCTGCCGAAGGCGCAGCGGACGCCCTGAGCCATCTTTTCGGCCAGGCATCCAAACTCCTGCTGCAGCCATTCGCTGGTGACGCCGCAGATGGCGGCCCGGTCGGCGGCGGCCATGGCATCGGTCACACCGCAGAAATACCGCCGGTCTGCCTCCAGAGCCTGCTGCCGCGGCTTGCGGGGCGGGTCCACCTGGGCCACAGTGCCCACAATGCACTCGTTCAGGGCGGCGGGGGTGTATTCCTTTTCCGCCAGCAGGGCCGGACCCTCGGCGAAACGCTTGTAGCTGCCGCCGGCGTGGGGGTCGCGGTAGGTGTAAATCAGCTCCATGTCGGCCCGGCTCAGCATGCCGGTGCCGTAGGCGCCGCCCTTTTCCCGAATGGCCTGCCACAGATACTCATAGCTCATGAAGCGGGCCAGAACTTTCCGGGCGGCGCTGCCGGTTCCCGGCCAGGCCAGGACGTCGTAGTTCACCCCGCCCTGGATGACAAAAGCCTCGTTCCGGGGCGCGGGCAGGGGTTCGCTGTAGGGCTGGGCCGGGGCGCGGCCCTCCGCCGCAAAGGCGCTGCCGGGCAGCAGCTCCCGCAGCCGCCGGCAGGCGGCCTCGCTGCCGTGACAGGCCACCGTCAGGGCGCAGCGATTCAGAATCTTGTCCCGCACAGCCTCCAGACGGGCCGACAGGCCCGCCCAGTCTTTGGCTTCCAACAGGGCGCAGATATGGCGGTACAGGCTGACGCCGCCGTTCCGCTCTCCCAGAGCGGCATTCACCGAGAAGCAGCGGCCCGCCCGAAGGATGGCGTAATTGTGGCCGCTCTGGATGAAGTCCTGCTCAAAGTTCAGCTTGAACTGTTCCAGCACCTGCTCAAAGGCCGCCGCGGCCTGGGGGCCGTCCAGACGGGTCTCGTAGAGCAGCTCGCTCATCAGCTCCACCGCCTTGTCCAGGTTCCGTTCCAGCAGGCTGGTCCGGGCCTCAAACTTGGCGATGCAGGGCTGGCCCTCCTGGCGGCCGGCCCAGTGGTCGGTGGACACCACACTCTCACCCAGCCAGGTGTTCCGCAGGGTGGTCAGCTCGATGGCGGTATGGCGGCTGCTGTCCAGCTCTTCCAGCAGGAAGGGCAGCAGGGCTGCGTCGCTCATCTCCTCGGGGGTCAGGGCGCCCATGTCGTAGTAGAAGTTCAGGTACAGGCTGCCGGTGGTGGGCCGGGTCACCAGGGTCAGGCCGGCCACATCCTCCACCTGGGCGGCGGCGAAGTGGGGCGGCTCGCTCAGGTCGGCCACTGTCAGGGGATGGTCCAGCTGGAGCTTGCCCTCCTGCCGGACCGAGGGGGCATCCTCATCCCGGGGCTTTTCAGGGACCAGAATCACCTCCACCGGGTCGGGCGCAAACAGCTCGCCCAGCAGCCGGGTATACCAGTCGGTCCCCAGCTTGCCCCGCAGGAAGGCGAAAATCTCCTCCGGCCGCAGGTCGGACATGGGGTCATCGGTATGGAGCCAGCCGGTCACCGCCTCGATGGCCGCCAGCACGCCGTCCGGCAGGCTGCCGGGCCGCTCGGTGACCTGGAATTCCAGAGAGTTGATGGAGGCGGTCAGCATCTCATCCGGGATGCCCTCGGCGCAGATTTTGGCTACGCCCTCCTTGACCGCCGCCCCAAAGCGGGCAGCACGCTCCTTGTCGGTGCCCTTGAGCAGCAGCTCCAGCACCGGCTGCTGGACCGAACTGTCGAAGCCCACGTCAATGTCGGCGCCCAGGTTCTGTTCCAGCAGGTATTTTTTCAGGGGGGACTGGTTGGTGCTCAGCAGGGCATCCAGCAGCAGGTTCACCGCCGTCTGCTTTTCCGCCTCGTCGAACCGTCCGGTGTACCAGCCCAGCGCACACTGGACCGGCACCGTCTCGGGGGTCTCGGTGGTGTAGGTCACCACTTTTTTGGTTCCGGCCTGGGGATACTGAAGAGGGGTGCGGGGCCGCGGTGCCCCCTTGGGCATCCGGCTCAGATAGTTCTCGTCCAGGAAGGCCAGCTTTTCGGCCATGTCCATCCGGCCGTACAGGGTGATGCAGCAGTTGTCGGGCCGGTAGTGGCGGCGGTAAATCTTCACATACTGCTCATAGCTCAGGCCAGGGATGGAGGCCGGGTCGCCGCCTGACACAAAGCCATAGCCGTTGTCGGGGAACAGGGCGGCGTTGAGGGCGGCGTCCAGCTGGGCCTCGGGGGTGGCCAGGGCGCCCTGCATCTCGTTGTAGACCACGCCGCTGAAATGGCCGTCCTCCTCCCGGTGCCAGGCCTCCTGGTCAAAGACCGAACGCTCCTTCATGGCCAGCGGGCAGAACACCGCATTGAGATAGACGTCCATCAGGTTGCGGAAATCCGCCTCGTTGGGGGTGGCGAAGGGATACACCGTCTTGTCCGGGAAGGTCATGGCGTTGAGGAAGGAAGCCATGCTGCTCTTGACCAGCTGCATAAACGGCGAAGATACCGGGTACTTCTCCGACCCCGACAGCACCGAGTGTTCCAGAATATGGAATACGCCGGTGTCGTCGCAGGGGAAGGTCCCGAAGCCGATGCCGAAAGCTTTGTTCTCGTCCTGGTTCTCAATCAGGAGGACGGTGGCGCCGCTGACGTCGTGGGTCAGGGTGGTGGCCGTCCCGTGGAAGATAGGGCTTTCCTCCCGTTTCACCAGGGTATAGCCGGGGTACACGGCCCCCGGGGTGGGGTTCTTTTCTTGATCCTTCATGTTGGTTCTCCTTATAAGGGGGTAAAGGTTTGTTTCTATTGTATCATTCCCCGGCGGGAAAGGCAATCAACCGGGAAAAATCCCTTTTCCCGCCCGGTGGGCCGGGCGTTCGAATTTTGCCGCCCGCTCCTTGCAAAATATTCTGTCCTGCGTTATACTTTTATCAAATAGAAATCGTTTTCAGTCACCCATCCAAACGGAGGAATCCTCATGAATATCACTGAATTCGCCGCCTACGCCGGCGTATCCAAAGCGGCCGTCAGCCGCTATTTCAACGGCGGTTACCTCAGCGAGGAAAAACGCGCCCGCATTGCCGCCGCGGTGGAGGCCACCGGCTACCATCCCAGCCTCCAGGCCCAGATGCTGCGGACCCGCCGCACCCGGCAGGTCCTGGTGATCCTGCCCAAACTGTCCAGCGAGAGCTGCGCCCGGATGGTGGAGGGCATTTCGGACGTGCTGGACCAGAACGGCTACCAGCTGCTCCTGGTCAACACCGCCAACGACAGCGCCCGGGAGGTGGCCGCCCTCAACCTTCTGCAGCAGAACACGGTGGACGGCGTCATTCTGATCGCCACCATCTTCACCCCCGAACACCGGACGGTGCTGGCCAGCCTCAAGCTGCCGGTCATCATTCTGGGCCAGGAATATCCCGGCTTCTGCTCGGTGTCCCACGACGACCGGGGAGCGGCTTACGCCGCCACCGCCCATATGCTGGCCAAAGGCCGCCGGGCCCCGGGATTCCTGGGGGTGACCATGCTGGACAAGGCCGCCGGCCTGGACCGCCGCCGGGGCTTTGAGGACGCCCTGCGGGAGGCCGGCGTCCCCCTGCGGCCCGGCCGCACCAGCATCGCCGCCTTCAACATGGAGTCGGGCTACGAGCAGGCCAGCACCCTGCTGGAACGGGACCCCTCTCTGGACTGCCTGTTCTGCGCAACGGATTCCATCGCCATCGGCGCTCTGCAATATTGCCGCAGCCACAACATCCGGGTCCCCGAGGACCTGATGGTGGCCGCCGTGGGCAACAGCGAGGCGGGCCGGGTGGCCTATGTCCCCATCACCAGCGTCCAGCTCCACTACCGGACCGCCGGGCAGATGGCCGCCGAAATGCTGCTGCAGCATCTGGCCGACCCCCATGCCAAACCCGAGAACCGGGTGCTGGACTATGTCCTGCGTCCCCGCGCCTCCACCGGCGATGCATCCCCGGAGGAGAACATCTGGGCAGAATGACGGGTTTTCGTCCTGAAACGTTCTGAAATCGATAACGCAATATCCCCTACTTTGTCTCATTTGCGAATGGAAATTTTGCGCAAAACCGTCTATACTAGAGGCACAAAGTGAAATCGTTCCCGCCTTCCTTTCTGCAGAGGCGGAGCGATCCGCGCACACGGTTTTTATGAGAAAGGAGAAGCGTTTATGGATTACAACAAGGCAGCGCAGCAGGTCCTGGATGCCGTCGGCGGTTCCGGCAACATTGTATCGGCGGCCCACTGCGCCACCCGGCTCCGCCTGGTGATTGCGGACAACAGCAAGGTGGACAAAAAGGCTCTGGAAGATGCCGAGGGGGCCAAGGGCGTCTTTGAGGCCCAGGGCCAGCTCCAGATCATCTTCGGCACCGGCACCGTCAACAAGGTGTATGACGCCTTCATCGCCCTGTCGGGCGTCCAGGGCGGCACCAAGGAGGACGTCAAGCAGGCCGCAGCCGCCAAGGCTCCCCTGCCCCAGCGCCTGATCAAGACCCTGGGCGACATCTTTGTCCCCATCATCCCCGCCATTGTGGCCTCCGGCTTCCTGATGGGCATTATGGAAGCCCTTAAGTTCATGGTCAACAACGGCTTTCTGGACATTGACACCTCCGGCTCCATCTATGTGTTTGCAGACCTGTTTTCCAACACGGCCTACACCTTCCTGCCCATCCTGATCGCCTTTGCGGCGGCCAAGGTCTTTGGCGGCAACCAGTTCCTGGGCGCCGTCATCGGCATGATTATGATTCACCCCAACCTCCAGAACGCCTGGACCGTCTCGTCGGGCGTCGAGGTAATGCAGCCGGTGTTCGGCGGCCTTTATTCGGTGCCTCTGGTGGGCTATCAGGGCCACGTCATCCCGGTCATCATCGCCGTCTGGGTCATGTGCCAGATTGAAAAGCGGCTCCACAAGGTGGTCCCCGCCATGATCGACCTGTTTGTCACCCCGCTGGTATCGGTTTTCGTCACCGGCTACCTGACCCTGGCCGTCATCGGCCCCATCTTCACCACCATTGAGAACGGCATCATCGGCGGCGTTCAGGCCCTGATCACCCTGCCCTTCGGCATCGGCTCCTTTGTGATGGGCGGCCTCTACGCCATCACCGTGGTGGCCGGCATCCACCATATGTACACCATCATCGACCTGGGCCAGCTGGCGCAGTACGGCTTCACCTACTGGCTGCCCCTGGCCAGCGCAGCCAACATGGGCCAGGGCGGCGCAGCTCTGGCGGTTGCCCTCAAGAGCAAGAACGCCAAGGTCAAGTCCATGGCTCTGCCCTCCGCCCTGTCGGCCTGCATGGGCATCACCGAACCCGCCATCTTCGGCGTCAACCTCCGCTTCTTCAAGCCCTTCATCGGCGGTCTGGCCGGCGGCGCCTGCGGCGCGCTGTACGCCAGCATTGTGGGTCTGGGCGCCACCGGCACCGGCGTCACCGGCATCTTCGGCGTTCTGCTGTGCCTGCATCAGCCCATTCAGTACATCATCACCATCGCCATCTCCTTCGTGGTGGCCTTTGTGGTCACCTGGGTGATCTGGAAGCCGGAGGACACTGCCGCATGAATGCACTGCAGCGCGACCTGAAACGTCTGGTCCCCCTGATGGAGAGCCTGGAGGCTCCCCGGGTGGCTGCTGACCCGCACCGCCAGCAGTTTCACATCCAGCCGCCGGTGGGCTGGCTCAACGACCCCAACGGCCTGTGCAAAATCGGGGACACCTACCACGTTTTCTACCAGTACAGCCCCTTCAACCCCGACGGCGGGGTCAAGATGTGGGCCCATGTGACCAGCACCGACCTGCTCCACTGGGAGCAGCAGCCGGTGATCCTCTACCCCGACGAGCCCTTTGACTGCCACGGCGCCTACTCGGGCTCGGCCCTCTACGAGGACGGCCAGCTCTGGCTGTTCTACACCGGCAACATCAAATTGCCGGAGGGGGACCACATCAACACCGGCCGGGAGAACAACCTCTGTCTGGCCACCAGCCGGGACGGCATCACCATCGACACCAAGACCTGCCTGCTCCACAACCGGGACTATCCCGACGGGCTTTCCTGCCACGTCCGGGACCCCAAGGTCTGGGCCCAGGACGGCCGGTACTATCTGGTAATGGGCGCCCGCACCGCCGACGGCCAGGGAGAAGTCCTGGTGTTTGAGAGCAGCGACAAGCTCCACTGGCACCACTGCAACACCCTGACCACCCCCCAGCCCACCGGATACATGTGGGAATGCCCCGACCTGTTCGAGCTGGACGGCCAGTGGTATCTGATGACCTCTCCCCAGGGGATGGAGTGCCAGAACCAGTACGGCTGCGGCTACTTCCCCCTGTACGGGGACTTCCGGGGCGAATACACCCTGGGCGAATTCCACCTGCTGGACCACGGCTTTGACTATTACGCTCCCCAGAGCTTCACCGACGGGGTGCGGCGGCTCCAGTTCGGCTGGATGGGAATGCCCGACGCATCCTACACCAACCCCACCGCCCGGCAGGGCTGGCAGCACTGCCTGACGGTGCCCCGGGAGCTGACCCGGGCCGCCGACGACTCCCTGCTCCAGACCCCCGCCGCCGAGCTGAAAGCCCTTCGCGGGGAGGCGGTGGCTCTGGCCGCCAACCAGACCCAGACCGTCGGCCCCTGCTTTGAGCTGGCCGCCGCCCCGCTGGGCAGCTTCTGCCTGACGGTGGCCGAGGGCCTGGTCCTCTCCTACGATGAGGCCAGTCGGACCGTCTCCCTGCGGTTCACCGACGCCGCCCTGGGCAGCGGCCGGGAGGAGCGCCACCTGACTCTGGAAGAACCCTGCCGGGCCCTGCAGGTGCTGGCCGACGCCTCCAGCCTGGAAATCTTCCTGAACGGCGGCGCCGCGGTGCTGAGCACCCGCTACTATCCGGCCCCCGGCCCGGTTCCGGTCCGCCTGAACGGCACCGACGCCACCCTCTGGCCTCTGGCCCTTTCCTGAACGGGTTTTCCACATTTGGGCAGCGCAGGGCGCTGGACCCCATATAAATAAGAAGGTAAATATCCGCGCCATTCAACGGCGGACAGGTTTTCCCTGCCCGCCGTTGGGTGCTGTGCGGCGTTGATTTCAACCCATACCATGAAGGAGGAACCACCAATGTCCGGTCACACTCTCTTTTCCATCGGCGAAGCCCTCATTGACATGATCCCCACCAAGAGCGGCTGTTCCTTTGCCGAAGTGCCCGCTTTCAGCCCCCGGGTGGGCGGCGCGCCCGCCAACGTCTGCGGCGCCTTCACCGCGCTGGGGGGCCACTCGGCCCTGCTGACCCAGCTGGGAGACGATCCCTTCGGCCACAAGATTGCAGACGAACTGGCCGGCCACGGCATCGACGTCAGCCGGGTATCCTTTACCGACAAGGCCAACACCGCTCTGGCCTTTGTCACCCTGGGCGCCGACGGCAACCGGACCTTCAGCTTCTACCGCAATCCCTCCGCCGACCTGCTCTACAGCGCCCAGCAGATTGACCCGGCCTGGTTTGACGACGCTTTCGCCCTCCACTTCTGCAGCGTGTCCCTGGTGGAAAGCCCCATGAAGCAGGCCCACATTGCCGCCATTGAGGCCGCCGCCCGGGCCGGAGCCCTCATCAGCTTTGACCCCAACCTCCGGTTCCCCCTCTGGCCCGACCATGACGCCCTCAAAAAGACCGTTCTGGACTTTATGCCCAAGGCCTCGGTCCTCAAGATTTCGGACGAGGAGCTGGCCTTCCTGACCGGCACCGAGGACATGGACGCCGCCCTGCCCCAGCTGTTCACCGGCGACGTCCAGCTGATCCTCTACACCTGCGGCGGAGGCGGCGCTCACGCCTACACCCGCACCGCCCATGCCTTTGCCCAGGGCCAGAAGGTCCAGGCCGTGGACACCACCGGCGCCGGAGACGGCTTCATCGGCTCGTTCCTGTGGCAGCTGGCCCGGGACGGCGTCACCCGCGACACCCTGGCCGGACTCACCGCCAGCCAGCTGGAGGAGTATCTGGCCTTCTCCAACCGGTTCTGCGGCCTGAGCGTCCAGCGCTACGGCGCCATCGACAGCTACCCCACCCCCGCCGAAATGAACCTCTGATCCCTTTCTCCTGAATCCAGAATATATCATCCCATCCAGGCCGCAGGCAGCTTTTGTCCGGCCTGGATTTTTTACTATTTTCAAAAGGTGGTTTTCTGCCAGAAATCCCCAAATAAGACCCTATTTTGCGGCTTGTTTAGAAGTTCTGCACAAAAAATCCGCCACTTTTTTGGCGTATTGTTGTTTCAACACCATTAAAATGTAGGGATACAACGCAAAATATTTCTAATTTTCACTCCGATGTTGTGATATACTACAAGCACGGTAACCAATATTCCGCAACTTTGTCCAGTTCAGACTGTGCAAAGTGATGTACGCAAACCCACTTGGGCCAGTCCGGGGCAGGCGGTACCCCGCGGACGGCCCCCAGCCAAAAAAGGAGTAATCATCTATGGCAAACACCGGAACCACAGCCGTGCGCCCCTTCGGCATGAGGGACAAAATCGGCTACATGTTCGGTGACTTCGGCAACGATTTCACCTTCATGCTTTCCTCCAGCTTCATGATGGTGTTCTACACAGACATCATGGGCGTTCCCTCCGTCATCGTCGGTCTGCTGATGATGGTAGCCCGCTTTGTTGACGCCTTCACCGACGTCACCATGGGCCAGATCATCGACTATTCCAAGCCGACCAAGGACGGCCGTTTCCGTCCCTGGATCAAGCGGATGTGCGGCCCGGTGGCCATTGCTTCCTTCCTGATCTACCAGTCCGAGTTCGCCGGCATGCCCATGGCCTTCAAGGTCGTGTGGATGTTCGTCACCTACCTGCTGTGGGGCTCGGTGTTCTACACCTCCATCAACATCCCCTACGGCTCGATGGCTTCCGCCATCTCCCCCAACGCGGACGACCGCACCCAGCTGTCCACCTACCGCAGCATCGGCGCCACCCTGGCCAGCCTAGTCATCGGCACCGCCACCCCGCTGCTGGCCTATGAGACCGTCAACGGCAACCCCGTCCTGAGCGGCAGCCGTATGCTGGTGATGGCAGGCGCCTTCAGCATCTGCGCCATCGTCTGCTACATGCTGTGCTTCAACCTGACCACCGAGCGTGTTGTCATTCCTCCCAAGACCGAGAAGTTCAGCTTTGTCAAGCTGTTCCAGACCGTCTTTACCAGCCGTTCCCTGATCGGCATCATCCTGGCTGCCATCTGCCTGCTGCTCACCATGCTGACCATGTCCGGCATGAACCCCTACATCTTCCCCTACTACTTCCGCAACACCGCCGCCCAGTCCGCTGTGGCCATGTGCTCTTCCTTCGGCACCCTGCTGATTGCCGCTCCTCTGGCTCCGAAGCTCTCGGCCAAGTTCGGCAAGAAGGAGATCTCCGTGGTCGGTTCTCTGGTTGGCGCCGGCCTGTTCCTGATCTGCTACCTGGTGCATCCTGAGAACGCCTGGGTCTACCTGGGCTTCTACACCCTGGCCTACATCGGCATGGGCCTGTTCAACACCGTTGTCTGGGCCATGATCACCGACGTCATCGACGACTGCGAAGTCCGCAAGGGCATCCGTGAGGACGGCACCATCTACTCCGTCTACTCCTTCGCCCGCAAGCTGGGCCAGGCCGCTTCCGCTGGTCTGGTGGGCGCCCTGCTGGGCATCATCGGCTACACCGCCGAGACCCAGTTCGAGCCTGCTGTCCAGAGCGGCATCTATACCATCGCCTGCATCGCTCCCGTCATCGGCTTTGTTGCCATCGCTCTGGTCCTGCTGTTCGTCTACCCGCTGGACAAGAAGACCGTAGACAACAACGTCAAGATTCTGGAAGCCCGCCGCGCAGAGAAAAAGTAATTTTACCAGCTCATGCTCCTTCTCTCATTCTCCGATGAGAGATGTTCCAACCTCCTAGCCATATGAAACAGAAGGGCCCTCCGGTTCCAGCCGGAGGGCCTTTCTGTTGGGGGCGGAGGGTTAAAACAGGACTCCACACCGAAAACTTTTTGTGAAAAGCCTTGCCAACCCGGGGCCGGACCGGTATACTGATACACCGATACGGAAAGGGGGCTATCCATGAGACCCAAAGTCATTGCGCACCGCGGCGCATCCTATCTGGCACCCGAAAACACATTGGCTGCCTTTCGTCTTGCCGCCAGCCTGGGGGCGGACGGCATCGAATTTGACACCCTGCTCACAGCGGACCGCCAGCTGGTGGTCCATCACGAATATATCACCGACCTGCACTGTTCGGCCCACAAGGCGATTCCCAACTGCACCCTGGCCGAGCTGAAGGAACTGGACTTCGGCAGCTGGAAGGGGGAACAGTGGGCCGGCGAGAAGATCCCCACCTTTGCGGAGGCTGTGGAGGCCTGCAGCTCGGTGGAGACCATCCAGGTGGAGTTCAAGTCCCCCCTGGGGGCCAACTCCACCACCGACCAGGACGCCTTTGCCGAGCTGATTCTGGAAGAAGTGGAGAGCTCCGGCCTGGCCGACAAGATTGTGGTCACATCCTTCAACCACGGGATACTCAGCCGGGTCAAGCGGCTGTCCCCCAACCAGCGGGTGGGCGTCCTCACCCTGAACTCGGTGGACTCCTACTTTGCGCCGCCTCCCGCCCTGCTCCAGGCCCTGGGCCTGGATTTCGGTTGGGGTCTGGGGGGCGAAAACGGCCTGCCTGACGAGGAGGAGGCCACCCGTACCCTGCTGGAGCTGTCCCAGCAGGGCCTTCTGGACGACGAAAACGTCAACCCGGCCCGCTGGACCATGGACCGCATCTGGGCCATCACCTCGGACTACCCGGGACAAAACCTCTTTGAACTGCTCCAGAGCCTGCTGTCCCAGCACAACCTGGTCTCCTATGTATCCAGCCTGGACTTCAAGCCCGAGGTCCTCAGCTGCCAGTACAACACCTGTTTCCGGGACCGGGACCTGGTCCAGCAGATTCAGGCCATGGGGATTGAAGCCGCCCCCTGGCCGGTGGACGCCATCTACGACCTGAAAAGCATTCTGGACATGGACCCGGCCGCCATCGTCACCAACCGCCCCGAGCGGCTGCTGGAAATGCTGGACCCCTCCTACACCATCCCCCCGGAGGCCGCCGCCATGCTGGGCTGATGGGGCTACATTTTTTTATCATTCTCCGCGGATTTGTCACCATTTCGTCTTGACAAATCCGCTTTGTTTTTTCATAATGGTTTTGTATCAAATTGTTTTTACTCGGACAGTCCAAGGGCAAAACCATTTTGTCCCTGTCC
The DNA here is from genome assembly GCF_002161315.1 of Faecalibacterium sp. An77. Lineage (NCBI taxonomy): Bacteria > Bacillati > Bacillota > Clostridia > Eubacteriales > Oscillospiraceae > Faecalibacterium > Faecalibacterium sp. An77. The sequence goes on along the minus strand of NZ_NFHK01000007.1, from coordinate 64,572 downwards.
GTTTTGTTCAAAGGAGAACCGGTATGTGTATGCAGCGATCCGAACTCACCATCCCCGTGGAAGAAATGTTTAAAAAAACCCCCAAAGACCTGCCCCAGGTGGTCCCGGCCCAGATCCGCCGGGTCAACAACCTGATTTCCCGCCGCGTCAACTATTACAGCCGCCTCAACGGCGTGGAGGACGTCACCGCCATGCACGGCTGGATTCTGGCCTATCTGTATGAGTCCCGGGACCGGGAGGTCTTCCAGCGGGATGTGGAGCGGGCTTTTTCCATTACCCGCTCCACCGTCACCAACATCCTCCAGCTGATGGAGAAAAAGGGGTATATCCGCCGGATGAGCGTCCCCCAGGACGCCCGGCTCAAGCGCCTGGTGCTGACCGAGGAGGGCGCCCAGGCCCATCAGCAGATCATGCTCAGCCTCCGCCAGACCGATCAGTGCATTTCCAGCCTCCTCACCGAGGAGGAAAACACCGAGCTTCTCCGCCTTCTCAACAAACTGCGGGCCGGGCTGGAGTGAATCCCGCTCCCCTAGGCCCGCTGTTGAACAAAATGTGAACAGACTTTAAAACCTTCCATAAACCGGTTGACAACCGGTTTATGTTTGGATACAATGTTCGATGCAAAACTTTTTTGTTCGAGAACGAACATTTCAACACACCGGGCAAAACCGACCGAACCCCCTGGCATCCCGCCGCAGGCTGGGCCGGCTGGGCCCCCAGAAGCAAGGAGGAATAACCCATGATTAAAAAGTTGGCCTCCCATCTCGGCGAGTACAAGCGCGCGGCCATGGTCACGCCGCTTCTGTCCGCGCTCGAGGCCGTCATGGACGTTCTGCTCCCCCTTTTGATGTCCTACATCATCGACCAGGGCATCGAGAAAGGAGACATGAACGCCGTCCTCAAGTATGGTCTGCTCACCTTCCTGGTGGCACTGTTCGCGCTGTTCCTGGGCCTGACGGCCGGGCGCATGGCGGCCAAGGCATCGGCCGGCTACGCCGGAAATCTGCGCGACGCCATGTTTGAGCGGATTCAGCACTACTCGTTCACCAACATCGACAAGTTCTCCACCGCCGGCCTGGTCACCCGCATGACCACCGACGTCACCAACGTGCAGAACGCCTTCCAGATGCTGATGCGCATGTGTGTGCGCGCCCCGGTTCACCTGATTTTCGCCCTGGTGATGTCGGTCATCATCAATCCCCATCTGACCGGCATTTTCCTGGTGGCCATCCTGTTCCTGCTGGTGGTGCTGTCCTGCATCATGTTCCCCACCATCAAGATCTTCGACCGGGTGTTCAAGAACTACGACAACCTGAACGCCTCGGTTCAGGAGAACGTGGCCGCCATCCGGGTGGTCAAGAGCTTTGTCCGGGAGCAGCACGAGGACGAAAAGTACACCAAGGCCTGCCAGGATCTGTACAAACAGTTCGTCAAGGCTGAGAGCCGCCTGAGCTTCAACAACCCCTCCATGCTGCTGGCCGTCTACGGCTGCAACCTGGCCCTGTCCTGGTTCGGCGCCCACTATGTCCTGAACGGCATCATTTCCACCGGCCAGCTCAACGCCCTGTTCGGCTACGTCATGAACATCCTGATGTCCCTGATGATGCTGAGCATGGTGTTCGTCATGCTGAGCATGTCGGCAGCCTCCGCCCACCGCATCATTGAGGTGCTGGACGAAACCACCGACCTGCCCCCTGCCAAGACCCCCGTCAACGAGGTCAAGGACGGCGGCGTGGAGTTCGACCACGTCACCTTCAAGTATAAGCACGGCACCGGCAAGCCGGTCCTCAGCGACATCACCTTCCGCATCCAGCCGGGTGAGACGCTGGGCATCATCGGCGGCACCGGCAGCGCCAAGTCCTCCCTGGTCCAGCTGATCCCCCGCCTGTACGACGTGGCCGAGGGCAGCGTCAAGGTGGGCGGCGTGGATGTCCGGGACTACAACCTGGACGTCCTGCGCCACGACGTTTCGATGGTGCTGCAGAAGAACGTGCTGTTCTCGGGCACCATCCTGGATAACCTGCGCTGGGGCGACGAGAACGCCACCGAGGCCGAGTGCATCGAGGCCTGCCGTCTGGCCTGCGCCGATGAATTCATCGAGCGCTTCCCCGACAAGTACAATACATGGATTGAGCAGGGCGGCTCCAACGTGTCGGGCGGCCAGAAACAGCGCCTGACCATCGCCCGCGCCCTGCTGCGCAAACCCAAGGTCCTGATTCTGGACGACTCCACCAGCGCGGTGGATACCGCCACCGACGCCAAGATCCGCCAGGCCTTCCGTGAGAAGCTGCCCGGCACCACCAAGATCATCATCGCCCAGCGCATTTCCTCGGTGCAGGATGCCGACCGCATCCTGGTGCTGGACAACGGCCAGATCGACGGCCTGGGCACCCACGAGGAACTGTTGGCCACCAACAAGATCTATCAGGAAGTCTACACCAGCCAGACTCAGGGCGGCGGCGACTTCGACAAGCAGGGAGGTGAAGAATAATGGCCGCACAGAATGTCCGTACCGTTCATAATCCCCGGGGCATGGCCGGACGCCCCCGTCCCAAGGTAGCCAATCCCGGCAAACTGCTCAAACGGATCATGGGCGAGGTGTTCAAGCACTACGCCCCCCACTGCGTCATTGTTCTGATCTGCATTTTCCTCAGCGCCTTTGCCAACGTGCAGGCCAGTCTGTTCCTGCAGACCCTGATCGACGACTATATCGCCCCCATGCTGCAGCAGCAGAACTCCGACTTCGGGCCCCTGATCGGCGCCCTGGTCAAGGTGGGCTGCATCTACCTGCTGGGCATCCTGGCCTCCTGGGCCAATGCCCGCATCATGGTCAACGTGACCCAGGGCACCATGCGGAACATCCGCATTCAGCTGTTCACCCACATGGAGAGCCTGCCCATCAGCTACTTTGACACCCATCCCCACGGCGACATCATGTCGGTGTACACCAACGACGTGGACACCCTGCGCCAGATGCTCAGCCAGAGCATTCCCCAGCTGATTTCCAGCGTCATCACCATCGCCTCGGTCTTCATCAGCATGTGCATCCTGGATATCCCCATGACCATCCTGACCATGTGCATGGTGGCCCTGATGCTGTTCTGCTCCAAGAAGATCAGCGAACAGAGCGGCAAGTACTTCATCTCCCAGCAGCGCGACCTGGGCGCCGTCAACGGCTACATCGAGGAAATGCTGGAAGGCCAGAAGGTGGTCAAGGTCTTCACCCATGAGGACAAAACCCTGGCCGGCTTCCGCGAGCTAAACGGCAAGCTGAAGGAGAGCTCCATCCGCGCCAACGGCTACGCCAACATCATGATGCCCGTCAACGCCCAGCTGGGCAACGTCAGCTATGCGCTGTGCGCCATTCTGGGCGCAGCCCTGGCGGTGGGCGGCATCGGCGGCATGACCCTGGGCACCGTCATGGCCTTCCTGGCCCTGAACAAGAGCTTCAACATGCCCATCACCCAGGTGTCCATGCAGGCCAACAGCGTCATCATGGCTCTGGCCGGCGCCGAGCGCATCTACGCCATGATGGACGCCCCCAGCGAGACCGACGACGGCTACGTCACCCTGGTCAACGCCAAGTACGACAAGGACAACAACCTGGTGGAGACCAGCGAGCGGACCGGCATCTGGGCCTGGAAGCATCCCCACCACGACGGCACCCTCACCTACACCAAGCTGGAGGGCGACATCCGGTTCAATTCGGTGGACTTCGGCTATGTGCCCGAAAAGACCGTTCTGCACGACATCGAGCTCTACGGCCTGCCGGGCCAGAAGATCGCCTTTGTCGGCTCCACCGGCGCCGGCAAGACCACCATCACCAACCTGATCAACCGGTTCTACGACATCCAGGACGGCAAAATCCGTTACGACGGCATCAACATCCGCAAGATCAAGAAGGCGGATCTGCGCCGTTCTCTGGGCATCGTGCTGCAGGACACCCACCTGTTCACCGGCACCGTCATGGACAACATCCGCTATGGCCGTCTGGATGCCACCGATGAGGAGTGCATCGTGGCCGCCAAGCTGGCCAACGCCGACGGCTTCATCCGCCGCCTGCCGGATGGCTACAACACCATGCTGACCGGCGACGGCGCCAACCTGTCCCAGGGCCAGCGCCAGCTGCTGGCCATCGCCCGGGCCGCCGTGGCGGATCCCCCGGTGCTGATTCTGGATGAGGCCACCAGCTCCATCGATACCCGCACCGAGGCGCTGGTCCAGGCCGGCATGGACGGCCTGATGTACGGCCGCACCACCTTCGTCATTGCCCACCGTCTGTCCACCGTCCGCAACTCTGACTGCATCATCGTGCTGGAGCAGGGCCGGATCATCGAGCGCGGCAGCCACGACGAGCTGATCGCCAAGAAGGGCAAATATTACCAGCTCTACACCGGCAACCTGGCGGAGTAATCCAGCTTCTTCCAGTTCATGGCATTTTGAGCCAATTCAAGCGGTTTTTACCTGGCCCCGTTCCTCGGAGGAACGGGGTTTTTTAGCGTTTTTCCGGAAAAAACGATTTTCTCTCTTTAAACCTGCGCCGTTTTATTGTACAATAAAAGCTGAGACTGTTTACGAGAAGGAGAAACGCTCTTTATGGCGAAATCTGATATCCGCGTGCTGGCCCTTGACCTGGACGGCACCCTCACCAACGACGAAAAGCAAATCACCCCCCGCACCCGGGCTGCCCTGGACGCCGCCCTGGCCAAAGGGGTGACGGTGGTTCTGGCCTCGGGCCGGCCCACCGCCGGCGTCACGCCGGTGGCCCAGGACCTGGCTCTGGGCCAGCCCGGCCGGGCCGGCGCCATCCTGTCCTACAACGGCGGCGCCATTGTGGACTGCGGCCCCGGCCACCGGGTCCTGTGGCATCAGGACCTGCCCGCCGCCATGGTTCCCGCCCTGTGCGACTTTGCCGCCCAGCAGAACGTGGCCATTGTGACCTACAACAATCAGGGCATTGTCACCGAGCGCCCCGAGGACCCCTGGGCCCAGCGGGAAGGCTTCACCAACAAGCTGCCCATGATCAAAGTGGACAACCTGGCCGCCTACGTCAACTATCCGGTCAACAAAATGCTCATCACCCTGGACCCGGTCCGTCTGCCCCACGTGCTGAAGGCCGGCCTGGAGCGGTTTGCAGGCCAGATCGACCTGTATTCCTCCAGCCCCTTCTTCATTGAGGCGGTGCCTCTGGGCGTGGCCAAGGACCGCAGCCTGGCAGCCCTGCTGGACCGTATGGGCCTGACCCGGGACAACCTGATGGCCTGCGGCGACGGAATGAACGACCGCTCCATGATCCGTTACGCCGGGGTGGGCGTGGCCATGGCCAACGCCGAAGGCCCCGTCAAGGCCGAGGCCGACTACGTCACCACCGCCGACAACAACCACGACGGCGTTGCCGAAGCGGTGGAGCGATTCATACTATAAGAATGGGGAACAATACAATCATGCCTCAGCGCAACTTGGTTATCTTTGATTTGGAATGGAACATCGGCTACCATCCCTATACCTTCAACTATCACGGGGTCGAGCAGACCCTGCGGGGGGAGATCATTGAAATCGGCGCCGTCAAGATCGACGAGAAGGGCAACGTCCTGGACACCTTTTCGATCCATCTGCGGCCCCGGATCTTCCGCAAACTGCAGCATCACATCGCCAAGGTCACCGGCCTGACCCAGGCCGACCTGGACCGGGGCGAGCCCATCCTGCAGGGCCTGCGCCGCTTTATGAAGTGGTGCGGCCCCGACGCCGAATTTGCCGAGTGGGGCCTGGACGACGTGCCGGTCCTCAAACAGAATCTTTTCCTGTGCAACCTGGACGAGAGCCATCCCACCGTCTGGTACAACCTGCAGCAGATTTTCCTCAGCCAGTACCCCCGCAAGGAGGGGGACGGCCTGACCCTGGAGAGCGTGGTCACCCGTCTGGGCCTGCCCACCGACCGGCCCTTCCATGACGCCTTGTCCGACGCCCTCTACACCGCCGACATCTGCCGCTGCATCGACCTGGCCCGGGGCCTGGCCGAGTACCCCTCCGAGGAGGAGCAGCTGCGCCAGAGCCTCTGTCCGCCTCCGGGGGATTACCGAGACTTCCGCCTGTGGGAGGGCTATGTGGAGCAGTTCGCCTGGCGCAACGACCCCAGCCTTCTCCGCGCCCAGTGCCCGGTCTGCGGCGCGGCCCTGACGCCGGATGAAATCTGGCTCAAGAAGGGCAGCAACAGCTGGTACACCCTGGCCCAGTGCCCCCACTGCGCCGGCACCGAAAGCGAAGCCGGACAGGGGGTGTTCCTGCGGTATAAGCTGGCCCGCCGGGACGGCCTCCACTGGACCTATGCCCGCTGCCTGCAGATGCCCACCGAGGACCTGCTGACCAAATGGCACAAGCAGCGCCGCCAGCAGATGGACCGGCTCCACGCCGCCGAGGCCCGGGCCGCGGCCAAAGAGGAATAACCATCGTCATTTTGTCTTTTTGTGCAGGAACTTGACAATTCGTTCACTGGTTTGTCATATTCACTGGGTATACTAGAGACAGTCGGATACGATGGGAGGACAATACATGGAAGAAACGCTTCTTTATTGGAGCAATCAGATCACATCGCTGGAGTTCTGGCAGTCGCTGCTGGACAGCTTTGTGGGTTTGGGTCCCTTTGTGCCCATCCTGCTGGCGATGGTGGAATCCTTTGTTCCTCCCCTGCCCCTCATCGCCATTGTGGCCCTGAACGTGGCAGCCCACGGGCCCATCATGGGCTTTCTGTTCAGCTGGTGCGGCGTAGCCCTGGGCGGCATCCTGATGTTCACCTTCTGGCGGCGGGTGGTCAAGCGTTTTTTCTGGCGCCATGCCAGCAAGTACGCGTGGTTCCGCAAGGCCCAGGGCTGGGTCAGCAACTGCGACACCTCCACCCTGTTTACCTTGGCCATGCTGCCTTTTACCCCCACATCTTTTCTCCATCTGACCTTCGGCATCTCGGATTTTGACGGCCGCCGGTATATCGCCACGCTGCTGGCCGGCAAATTCGTGATGGTGGCCATGATGGCCCTGTTTGGGGAGTCCCTCAGCAACGCCCTGGAGAACCCCCTCTATCTGATTCTGGCGGTGGCCCTGTGGGTGGGCATGTACTTTGCCTCCAAGGTGTTCTGCCGCAAGCATCATCTGGACTGATCCGGACACAAAAAGCAAAAACCCGCACAGCCTCCAAAAGGGAGGCCCTGTGCGGGCTTTTTTGTTGCCTGTTTGGAATTATCCGCGGAGCGGGTTGCGCAGCTCCTCGGCGGCCAGCTCGTGGTCCAGCGCGGCTTTCCGGCTGTCCAGCAGCAGGTCCTTGTTGTAGCGGAAATAGCGGTCGCAGCCGTTCTCGGTGATGAAGGTATGGGCTGCCGGCGACACCGTCAGCTCGGTGACGAAAATCACCATCTCCTGGCTCTCGCCAAAGGCCTGTTCCATGAAGTCGAAGGCAGCCTCCAGGGCGGCGGAAGCCTCCTCCTGGATCTTTTCCCGCTCATCGGCCAGCTCCTCAAAGTAGCTCCGCAGCAGGTCCAGCGCCTCCTTGGTTCCGGCGGCGTTGGCCCGGCGCAGTTTGCCGGCCCACTCCCGCAGGGCGGCGGCCACCCCCAGACGGTGGGCCAGGGCTTCCTTGTCCAGGGCGTTGGCGGTGCGCAGGCGGGCGGTCTCCGCCTCGTAGTCCGAAATCTGCTGCTGCAGCATCCGTTCCGGGTCGGAGGGCTCGGCATCGGGCAGCAGGGCCAGGTCCTGTTTGAGCTGACGCAGCAGGGCATAGCAGTCGTCGGTCACCTGGTTGCGGCGGCAGGAGGCGGCAAAGCGGGATTTCAGCCCTGCCAGCATCAGGCTGACCAGGGACAGACGCTCGTCAAAGGGCGCCTGCAGCAGCCGGGCAAAGGCCGTCGAACGGGGCTTGCCCGCCAGGATTTCCTCCACGCCGTAGTCGTCCCGGTACTTATAGTACAGGTCCAGATAGGAGGCGAAGTCCTCGGCGATCTGCTTGTGCTGCAGATACTGCCGGATCACTTCCTCGTCGGCCTGGAGGTCCAGGGATTCGTAGGTGTCCAGCAGGTTGGACAGGTCCTCCCAGCCGCGGGCGGTGACGAACTGGGTGCCCTCCACGTCGGCGTTGATCTGGTAGAAGTTCTGGGGATGCAGCTCCAGATAGCTCAGGATGGCGCCATGGATGCCCACCGCCCGGGCGTAATCCCGCCAGGCGGGAAGATCGGGCTCAATGTCCATCCGGCGGACGCGGTCCAGGGTGACGATGTCAAAATCCCGCACCGACTTGTTGTACTCGGGCGGGTTGCCCGCCGCCACAATCACCCAGCCCGCCGGCACCGCCTGGTTGCCGAAGGTCTTGCACTGCAGGAACTGCAGCATGGTGGGGGCCAGGGTCTCGGAGACGCAGTTGATCTCGTCGATGAACAGGATGCCTTCTTTCAGGCCGGTGGTCTCCATCTTTTCATAGATGGAGGAAATGATCTCGCTCATGGTGTACTCGGTGACCGAGACATCCCGGTCGCCGTAGTGCTTCTGGCGGATGAAGGGCAGGCCCACGGCGCTCTGGCGGGTGTGGTGGGTGATGGTGTAGGCCACCAGAGCCACCCCGCACTCCCGGGCGGCCTGCTCCAGAATCTGGGTCTTGCCGATGCCCGGAGGGCCCATCAGCAGGATGGGCCGCTGACGGATGGCCGGAATAGCGTATTCCCCCAGGGCGTCCTTGGCCAGATAGGCCCGGACCGACCGCTTGATCTCATCTTTTGCACGCTTGATATTCATAGGCAGATTCCTCACGAATTGTTCAGGTCACGGTAGAGGTCCTGGTCCTCATCCAGGGCCGCAGCCAGGCTGCCGGCCGGGCTGGGAACCGAATCGGGCCGGGTGAACTCGTCCTCGTCCAGCACCACCTTGATGGCCCAGGGCGGCACGTTGGCGTCATCGAACTTGTCCCCCAAAAACAGAAACGCCGTCTCGTAGGCCGGGCGGCGGGCGGGATAGGTTCCCATGCCGTCGGTAAAATACAGCAGGCCCCGCAGGTTCTGGAACTTTTTCTCCTCGCACAGCCGGGTCACATAGGCGAAGGCGGGGCGGAAATCGGTTCCGCCGCCTCCCGCCAGCTCGAAATGGTCCATCAGGTCGATGAGCTCGTCCTCGGTGGTGACCAGATGGTCCCGCTGGACCTTGTTGTCGGCCTGAATGATGTGGAGGTTCATCCGGCGGAAAAAGCTCTCCCGCTGCTTCAGCAGGGCGTAAGTCTCGGACAAGAAGCTCCGCACCAGCGCGCCTGAGGTGGAATAGCTGGTGTCGATGACCAGGGCGATCTCCTCGATCTTTTTGCTCTCCCGGGTCTCCACCGGCTCGATGAGGGGCATGTTTCCGTAGACCGACAGCCCGTAGGTGTAGAAGTTCAGATCGAAGGTGTCGGGGTCCAGATGAGGTTCCTCCCGCAGCACGCAGAACCGGCGCAGAAAATCCCGGTAACTGCTGCGGCTCCGGTTGGCGGCCTTCACCGCCTCGGCCAGATTGCCGGCGTTGGCGCCGGCCTCCTTGTCGTTCAGCTCCAGCTCGGTCTCCATCCGCCGCCCGATCTTCTGCCAGGTCTTTTGGAGCTGGGGGGACGGGGCGGGCTGGTTGGGCTGGCCGGGCTTGGGCCACAGCCGGTGGTCGTCGGCGTAGAACTCCCGGGCCAGCTGTTTCTGGACGCCGGGGGTCTGGGTCAGCAGCCAGCGGTAGGCCGGGGCTGCCGCCGCCACATGGCCGCCCTCGGTGAGGGCCTCATAGGCCCGGCGGCGGACGTAGGTCAGGGGCCGCAGGATGCTCTTGCGCCCCAGGCCGTCGATGACGTTTTCCACCGCCAGGTCGCAGGCCACATGCCACAGAGCCGGGTCCCGGCTGCCCTGCAGCCAGAGATGTCGGAATACGCAGTGGAATATTGTATGAAGATATAACCGTTTGAGGTATTTTGGGTTTTCCCGGTAGAGCCGCAGCAGGGCGCTGGGCTGATAGAACAGGCTCTGGCCGTCGGTGGCCAGGACGCCGCACCGCTCGTCGGGAACGGGGGTCAGGGCCCCCAGGGCCTGATCCAGAAAGCGGAAGTCCAGGTACAGCTCGCTGCGCAGCACAGCCAGCACCTCGCCGCCCATCCGGGCCTGCCATTCCTCATGGGTTTCGGGCCGGGCCGACTGAAAAGGCGCGTTGAAATCCACCGGTGCTTTGCGGGCCATACAGATCACCTCCCGGAATATTTATCTCAAAAATCATCAAATGTATAGCGTCGTTTGGGCCGGGCGGGCCGGGCGCGGTACTCCGCATCGGCCAGCAGGGCGGCAGACTGGGCGTCTCCGGCCTGCTGGGCAGCCGCCGAGGCAGCGGCCAGAGCCGGACCGTCCAGGACGTTCAAGGCCAGCAATGCCCCCAGCGCCTCCCGGTCCTGGGCCCGGATGAGGGCCGCGGCCACCGCCGCCCCCTGCTGGGCCAGGAAGGCCCGGTAACGCCCGGCGGCCTCCTCCCCCAGCTGCCAGGGATACCGCAGCCGGTCCAGGCAGAGGAGGGCCATATAGGTGGGATCATCCCCGCCGTGGCCCTGGGCAAAGATGGCGTCGTACTCCTCGCAGCGCAGACGCCCGTCCCGGAAACACTGGCGGTAGTGATACCCCTGGCCCGAGAAGGTGTGGAGCAGAATGTGGGCGGGGGTCTCCTCGATGTCCTCCCAGTACTCCGGGTAGCGGAACACCGCCGCGGTGTCCCCTTCGGGCCCGTCCGGCAGGAAAGCCGCCCGCAGGTTGCTGGAAATATTGTTGACGATGGCAAACAGGCCGGTAACGGCGTCAGGCTGGGCGCAGACCCGGACCTCGGTCAGGGCAAAGCAGTTGAGGAAGACATCGCTGCCCACCGCCAGAGGCCCGTCCCCCACCGTCATCCGGCGAAGGGCCCGGCAGTTGTAGAAGGCGCAGCTGCCCACCTCCCGCAGGGAGGCCGGAAGGGTGATTTCCTCCAGGAAGTTCCCCGCCACCGGGTGCAGGTCCTCCGACTCGGAGGCAGGGCCGGCGTACACCGGCCGGCCTTCGCCGTCCCACCCGCAGCGGAACAGCTGTCCCGGCATCCGGTCCCGGACGGTTCCCGCAAAGCAGTAGCCTCCCAGCCGGGCCAGGGGCAGAAGCTGCCCCTCGGGGCCGGGCAGAACCTCGGGCAGGGTGAGGATGGGTTCCTCCCCATAGGCCCGGGCCAGGGCTGCTGTGCCGTCGGGCTGCACCATATAATCAAAGGTATACCGCATGGATGCCTCCCTTCAAAACAAAGCGCTCCCGCGGCGTGTTGCCGCCGGGAAGCGCTTTTTCCTGTGAATCAGCCCGCAGCCTGGGCCAGACAGTCATCCATACCGGCGAGAACCGCCTCGCTGGTGTAGGTGCTGCCGGACACCACGTCCACGTTGGCAGAGGAGCCGGCCTCGGTCAGGGCAGTGGCCAGCTGGGCAGCGGCCACGCCGCCCAGAGCGGGGGTCTCGCCCGAGGCATCCACCTGGACATCCGACACCATCCCGCTGGAGATGGTGACGGTGACGGTCACCTCACTGAGGTAGCCCTGCTGCACCGAGGTGTACACCCCATCCAGCAGCAAGACGTTGTTGGGGTTTTCGCCGCCGGGCAGCGGGTCCGTGTTGTGGATATAGAACACCAGGCTGAGCGCCATCAGAACGGTGACGACAGCCATCAGCAGAGCATTGCGCAAAAACCGTTTCGGCATTGTGGCAAGGCCCTCCTTTCCTCATGGTTTGAATTGGATCACTGGGGGCATTCCACCGGCTTGGCGGGCTTGAAGCTGTCCCGCAGGGTGACCACCCGGTTAAAGACACCGGGGTGCTTGGAATCGGGGGTGAAGAAGCCGTTGCGGACAAACTGGAACTTGTCCCCCGGCTTGGCGTCGGCCAGAGCCATCTCCAGCTTGCAGCCGGAGCAAACGGTGACGCTGTCCTGGTTCAGGAAATCCCGGTAGCTGGTGCCCTCGGGGAGATTGTTCATGTTCTCGCGGGTGAACAGCTTGTCGTACAGGCGGATCTCGGCCTCGATGCAGTGGGCGGCGCTGACCCAGTGGATGGTGCCCTTGACCTTGCGGCCGTCAGCGGGGTTGCCGCAGCCGGTCTCCAGGTCGGCGGTGCAGTGGATGGCGGTGACGTTGCCCTCGGCATCCTTGTCCACGCCGGTGCAGCGGACGATATAGGCGCCCATCAGACGGACTTCGCTGCCGATGGTCAGGCGCTTGAACTTGGGAGGCGGCACCTCTGCGAAGTCCTCCGACTCGATCCAGACCTCACGGCTGAAGGTCACCTCACGGGTGGAGCTGTCGTTGGCCTCCCGGTTGGGGTTGTTGGCCAGGGCAAAGGTCTCGGTCTTGTCCTCGGGGTAGTTGTCCACGATCAGCTTGACCGGGTGCAACACCGCCACGCGGCGCTGTGCGTTCAGGTCCAGCTCGCTGCGGACGCAGGCCTCCAGCTGGCGCATGTCGATCAGGTTGTCGCACTTGGCAATGCCGGCCTCCCGCACAAAGGTGAAGATGGAGGAGGGGGTATAGCCGCGGCGGCGCAGGCCGCAGAGGGTGGGCATCCGGGGATCGTCCCAGCCGTCCACAATGCCCAGCTCCACCAGCTCACGCAGGTAGCGCTTGCTCATGACGGTGTTGGTCATGTTCAGGCGGGCGAACTCCCGCTGTTTGGGGAACTCGGTGCCGAAGATGTTGGTGATGACCCACTCGTACAGGGGGCGGTGGTTCTCAAACTCCAGGCTGCACATGCTGTGGGTGATCCCCTCGATGGCGTCCTGAATGGGGTGGGCAAAGTCGTACATGGGGTAGATGCACCACTTGTCCCCCTGACGGTGATGGCTCTCGTACTTGATGCGGTAGATGGCCGGGTCACGCATATTCATGTTGGGGCTGGCCAGGTCGATCTTGGCCCGCAGGGTCTTTTCGCCCTCCTTGAACTCACCGGCCCGCATCCGGCGGAACAGGTCCAGGTTCTCCTCGGGGGTGCGGTCACGCCAGGGCGAGGGACGGCTGGGCTTGCCGGCGTCGGTGCCGCGGTACTCCCGCATCTCGTCCCGGGTCAGGTCGTCCACGTAGGCTTTGCCCTCCAGGATCAGCTTCTCGGCGTAGGCGTAGCACTGCTCAAAGTAGTCGCTGCCGTAGAAGATGCCGCCGTTGGGATCGGCGCCCAGCCAGTGCAGGTCCTCCAGGATGCTGTTGACGTACTCCACGTCCTCACGGGCGGGGTTGGTGTCGTCCAGGCGCAGGTTGAATTTGCCGCCGTAGGCCTTGGCGATGGACCAGTTGATATAGATCGCCTTGGCGCTGCCGATGTGCAGGTAGCCGTTGGGCTCCGGCGGGAACCGGGTGTGGACCTCGCTGACCTTGCCTTCGGCCAGGTCGGCGTCGATGATATCGGTCAAAAAGTTTTTGTCTGCCATAATACAGTTCTCCCTCATACTGCTCGCTGCTCGGATATCGTCCCTCCGGCGCAGGCTGCGCCGCGGGACGTCTGCGGGAAAATAGGCCGGCGGGAAAAGGTTCCCCGGCTGTCTGCCGCGGGGTGCGGGCTGTTTTTCCACCCGGCCGCCGCGGCCCGTGGAATACCGGCCTTCCAGCCCAAAAAACCACAGAGAAAGCTGCCCGTGCATGCTTTTGGTGCACGCCAGGCCGCTTTCCCGCTGAGTGTGTTGCAGACACACCCTTATAATGGTATATCATACAACATTTTCAGCTTTCCTGCAAGAAGGACGGACCCAGTTTTCTCTTTTGATTCACCGCCCGGTTTTTTTCTGCCGGTAATTCGTGCAGAATGCTTGACATCCGCCATGAAGTATCGTATAGTTCTGCATGGTGTGAAATTTTCTGTGCTTTGGAAAGCACTGTGCAACGAGGAAACAAAATTATGATGGATCTAGTCAAAGACGCTTTTAAAAAGGAAAAACTGCTTGCAAACTTCCGCTTTTTTGTTCTGCTGAACCTGGGCCTCATCCTGACGGCCCTGGGCATTGTCTGGTTCAAGACCCCCAACCACTTCGCCTTCGGCGGCACATCGGGCCTGTCGGTGCTGCTGTCGGCTTTGTTCCCCCAGTTCAACGTGGGCTTTTTCATGTGGGTGCTGAACCTGATCCTGGTGGTTCTGGGCTTTGTGTTCCTGGGCATCAGCTGCATGGGCTGGACGGTGTTCTCCTCCTTTGCCCTGTCCTTTTACGTTTCTTTGTGCGAGGCCATCTGGCCCATGCCCCATCCCTTCACCGACGACAAGCTGCTGGAGCTGATCTTCGCCGTGCTGCTGCCCGCCATCGGCGCCGCCATTGTCTTTAACATCGGCGCCTCCACCGGCGGTACCGATATTGTTGCCCTGATCCTTACCAAGCATTCATCTTTGAACATCGGCACCGCCCTGATGGTCAGCGACGTGCTGATTATCATTGGCGCAGCCGCCATCTTCGGCGTGTCCACCGGCCTGTACTGTATCCTGGGCCTGATCGGCAAGTCCTTTGTGGTGGACGGCGTCATTGAAAACATCAACCAGCGCAAGGTGTGCACGGTGGTCACCTCCAACCCCGAGGACATCATCGACTTCATTCTGGACGACCTGCACCGCTCGGCCACCGTGGAGGACGCCCAGGGCGCCTACACCGGCAAGGACCTGACCGTCATCATCACCGTCCTGACCCGCCGCGAGGCCGCCCGCCTGCGCAACTTCCTGCGGACCAATGACAACCACGCGTTCATCACCATCGTCAACTCCAGCGAGATCATCGGCAAGGGTTTCCGCGCCCTCAACTGACCCGCCTTCGCCGGCTGCCCAAAGCCGGCAAAGTCATACTTATTCGCAAAAAAAGCCGTCCAAAAGGGCGGCTTTTTTGCAGTTTTCACCAGAATTCACACCCAACCGGGCAGCAACTCCACCGTTCTGGCGGTAGTCAAACCGGGGGCAGATATGATACAATAAGGCCGTAAGAAAGATCGCGGCCCCGGCGGCCGCTTGGAAGAAGAAGGAGTGTTTTTCGATGACTGAATACAAGCCTTTCAAAGAGGGCAAGGTCCGCGAGATTTACGACGTGGGCGACGCCCTGGTGATGGTTGCGACCGACCGCATTTCCGCCTTTGACGTGATCCTGAAGAACAAGATCACCAAGAAGGGCACCGTCCTGACCCAGATGAGCAAATTCTGGTTCGACTACACCAAGGACCTGCTGCCCAACCACATGATCTCGGTCAACACCGCCGATATGCCCGAGTTCTTCCGTCAGCCCCAGTTCGAGGGCAACAGCATGCTCTGCCGCAAGCTGACCATGCTGCCCATCGAGTGCATCGTCCGCGGCTACATCACCGGCAGCGGCTGGACCAGCTACCAGAAGACCGGCAAGGTCTGCGGCATCACCCTGCCCGAGGGCCTGAAGGAGTCGGACAAGCTGCCCGAGCCCATCTACACCCCCAGCACCAAGGCCGACCTGGGCGACCACGACGAGAACATCTCCTACGAGCAGAGCATCACCGTGCTGGAGAAGCACTTCCCCGGCAAGGGCGAGGAGTACGCCGCCAAGCTGCGTGATTACACCATCGCCCTGTACAAGAAGTGCGCCGACTACGCACTGAGCCGCGGCATCATCATTGCCGACACCAAGTTTGAGTTCGGCCTGGACGAGGCCGGCAACGTGGTGCTGGGCGACGAGATGCTCACCCCCGATTCTTCCCGCTTCTGGCCCCTGGAGGGCTATGAGCCGGGCCACGGCCAGCCCTCTTTCGACAAGCAGTTTGTCCGCGACTGGCTGAAGGCCAATCCCGACAGCGACTACCTGCTGCCCCAGGACGTCATCGACAAGACCATCGACAAGTACCTGGAGGCCTACGAGCTGCTGACCGGCACCAAGCTGTAAGTCTTTAAAAAATGCTCCTCCCCCGCCTGTCCGGCCCCGCGCCGCAGGCGGGTTTTTCTATGCCCGGACGCAGAGGCGCGCCCCCATTCACAGACAACAAAAGCCCCCGGAGGGCTGGATGCCTTCCGGGGGCGGATTGGTTCTTTGGTGGAGCCCTGCGGGCCTTACTCAATGTCGATCAGGTTGCTGTTGGGCTTGGGCAGCTGCTTCTTGACCTCAGGACGGGGCAGGGTGATCTTCAGGACACCGTCCTCAAACTTGGCGTGGATGTCCTCCTTCTTGATCTCCTCGCCCACATAGAAGCTGCGGGTGCAGGTGCCCGAGAGGGTCTCGCGGCGGACGTAACGGCCATTCTGGCCTTCGTTGCCGGTGGTGTGGCTGCGGACGGCCTGGATGGTCAGATAACCGTCCTGCAGCTGCATCTTGACGTTCTCCTTCTTGCAGCCGGGCAGGTCCACATCCATCTCATAGCCGTTCTCGACTTCCTTCACGTCGGTTTTCATCATGTTGGATGCCCGCTTGCCGAAGGTGTTGCGGGTATCGCGGTTCAGCTCCCGCTCCATATCGCTGAAGAACGGATCAAACCAGTCATCGAACAAATTCTCATGAAAAACAGCAGGCAGTAACATAAGTCAAACCTCCTATCACAGCCCTCAGGGGCTGGTATATCATCTGAAATTCTCAGGGCGGGAAGGCCTCTGCCGGGGTTCTTTGGTTTCCCCCGGGGCCCTTCCTCCTGACCACGGCCTTAGTATAGCACGCATTTTTAGCACTGTCAAGCATAGAGTGCTAAAATTAATTCTTTCTTCATAATCCTGTCACATTTTCCGGCAGAGTGCACGCTTTTTCTTTTCTGTACGCTCTTTTTCGCCCAACATCCGCACTCTGTCCAGCGCTTGTGCATTCCTTCCGCTTGCATCTCCGGATACAAAAACGCCCCCGAGAGGCTTTTCGGTCTCTCGGGGGCATTTTGATGCGTTTTCGGAACGCGCCGCCTGGTTACTCAATCTCGATCAGATTCTGCTGGGCGGCGGGCAGCTGCTGCTGGACCTGGGGATGGGGCAGGGAGAATTTCAACACGCCATCCTCAAATTTTGCGTGGATGTCCTCTTTCTTCACATCCTCGCCCACATAGAAGCTGCGGGCGCAGGTGCCGGAGAAGCTCTCCCGGCGGACATAGCGGCCATTCTGGTCGGTCTGGTCGTTGCTGTGGCTGCGGACGGCCTGGATGGTCAGATAGCCGTTTTCCAGCTCCATCTTGACGTCCTCTTTCTTGCAGCCGGGCAGATCCACGGCCACCTCATAGGCGCTGCCGGTGTCCCGGACGTCGGTCTTCATCATGTTCGCGCCGCGCTTGCCAAAAACCTGGTGGGATTCGCGGTTCAGTTCGCGATCCATATCATCGAAGAACGGATCAAACCAATCATCGAAAAGATTCTCATGAAAAACAGCAGGCAGAAGCATAAGTCAAACCTCCAATCAAACAGCCCCGAAACGGGCTGAGCTTTGCTCCCGGCGGAATGGGAACCGGAGGTTGTTTGGATCTCTGGTGCCCTTCCTCCTGAGCACAGCTATACTATAACACGGACTTTTAGCACTGTCAAGCATTGGCTGCTAAAATTCACTTTGTGGACACAGTTTGTTCACATCTCATGCAATCTCTCGCCGTTTTATGCGCTATTCCGTGTTTTGGCTCACTCTGCCCGGGCCGCACCTCACATACTTAGAAAAACGCGTCGTAGCTGTCGTACTCCTCCGCCTGGGCTTTCATCTCCTCGATGACCGCCCCGGCCTGTTCCAGCTGGCTGGGCCCTGCCCCCGACTCGCTGACCAGGGCCCGCACCGCCGCCGCCAGATCCCCGCCGAACAGGGTGTCCAGCCGCTCCCGCATACAATAGACCCCATAGGCCCGCCGGGTGATGGTGGGGGTATAGATATTATAGTTGGCGTTCCGGGTGACCTTCACCCAGCCCTTGGCCTCCAGCCGGCTGAGAAAGGTCAGCAGGGTCCCGTCGGCCCAGCCCTTCTCTTTCAGCTTCCGGCCAATGTCCCGCCGGGAGGCGGGAGCCGCCTCCCAGAGGGCCAAAAGGACCTGTTCCTCCGCCGCTGAAAGCGGTTTGCAGTGCTCCGGTATGCCGTACAACCCAAAATCCCCCTTTTTCTTATCTTTACATTTGTAGTAGTTTTACTCAGTATAGCAGACCTGAGCCCGGGTGACAAGGGGTGTTTTTGGGCCTGGAATGGGCATTTTAGGCCATTCTACTACATTTGTATTTGTTTTTGTCCTTGTATGACACACATTTGTGTGTTCTGCGCTTTCACTGCTTATCTGCACCGGTCTTTTTTGTGCAAAAGAGCTCTTGTTTTTGCCGTCCCAAAACCTTTATACTTTGTACCATCAAACACGCCAACACAGAGCAATCTGAATCATACAGACGGAGGGAATTCATCATGGCAAGAGTTTACAATTTCAGCGCCGGGCCCAGCATGCTGCCTGAGGCAGTCCTGAAAAAGGCACAGGCCGAAATGCTCGACTACCACGGCAGCGGCCAGAGCGTCATGGAGATGAGCCACCGCAGCAAGTGGTTTGACGACATCATCCAGAACACCGAGGCCTCCCTGCGCCGCCTGATGCAGATTCCTGACAACTATAAGGTGGGCTTTTTCCAGGGCGGCGCCACCCAGCAGTTCGCCATGGTGCCCCTGAACTTCATGACCACCGGCAAGGCCGACTACATCGTCACCGGCAACTTCTCCAACCTGGCCGCCAAAGAGGCCGCCAAGTTCGGCGAGGCCCGCATCGTCGCCTCCAGCAAGGACAAGAACTTCACCTACATTCCGGACGTCAAGGCCATCCCCTATAACCCCGACGCCAGCTACATCCACATCTGCCAGAACAACACCATTTTCGGCACCCAGTATGTGGAGATTCCCCAGGTGGAGAACATTCCCCTGGTGGCGGACATGAGCTCGATGATCCTGTCCCGCCCGGTGGATGTGAGCCAGTACGGCTGCATCTACTTCGGCGTTCAGAAGAACGTCGCCCCCGCCGGCATGGCCATCGCCATCATCCGGGAGGATCTGCTGGGCCACGCCGCCGACACCGTCCCCACCATGATGAACTACACCACCATCATCGGCAAGGACAGCATGTACAACACCCCGCCCTGCTGGTGCATCTATATGACCGGCCTGGTGCTGGATTACCTGGAGAACGCAGTGGGCGGCCTGGCCGAGATGCAGAAGATCAACGAGGCCAAAGCCAAGGTCCTGTATGACTATCTGGACAGCCAGGACTTCTACACCAACCCTGTGGAGCACCGCTACCGCAGCACCATGAACGTCACCTTCACCAGCCCCAACCCCGACATGGACAAGAAATTCTGCGCGGAGGCCACCGAGGCAGGCTTTGTCAACCTGAAGGGCCATCGCCTGGTGGGCGGCATGCGCGCCTCCATCTACAACGCGATGCCGGCCGAGGGCATCGACAAGCTGGTCGCCTTTATGGAGACCTTCCGCAAGAACAACGCCTGAGCTTTTCCAGGGAGGAATACACCCATGTTTACGATTCAGACTCTCAACGCCATCAGCCCGGTGGGCCTGGCCAAACTGCCCAAAAACCTGTTTGAGGTGTCGGTGAATGCCGAGGACCCCGAAGGCATTCTGGTGCGGAGCGCCGACCTGCTGAACACCGAGTTCAAGCCCAACCTGCTGGCCATCGCCCGGGCGGGCGCCGGCGTCAACAACATTCCCCTGGACCGCTGCAGTGAGCAGGGCATTGTGGTGTTCAACACCCCCGGCGCCAACGCCAACGCGGTGGCCGAGCTGGTGGTGGGCATGCTGATTGCGGGCAGCCGCAATGTTCCGGCGGCCTCGGCCTGGGCCCAGGGCCTGGCCGGCGACCCCAACCTGAAAAAGGACGTGGAAAAGGGCAAAAAGCAGTTTGTCGGCAACGAAATCTCGGGCAAGGTGCTGGGCGTCATCGGTCTGGGCGCCATCGGTTCCCGGGTGGCCAACTGCGCCATCGAGCTGGGCATGGAGGTTTACGGCTACGACCCCTATATCTCCATCGACGCCGCATGGAACCTGAGCAGCCGCGTGCAGCACTGCGTCAATCTGAACGACATGCTGCCCCTGTGCGACTACCTGACCATCCATGTTCCCTACCTGCCCACCACCAAGGACACCATCAACGCCCAGACCCTGGCTCTGTGCAAGGACGGCGTCAAGGTCCTGAACTACGCCCGGGGCGAGCTGGTGAACAATGCCGCCATGCTGGAAGCTCTGGAGAGCGGCAAAGTGGCCCAGTACATGACCGACTTCCCCGCCGAGGAGCTGCTGAACAATCCCGGCGTCATCTGCACCCCCCACCTGGGCGCCTCCACCCCGGAGGCCGAGGACAACTGCGCCATTATGGCCGCCCAGGAGCTGAGCGACTATCTGCGCAACGGCAACATCACCCACTCGGTGAATATGCCCGACGTCCAGCAGCCCCGCGCCGGCGGCAAGCGGGTCTGCATCATCCACAAGAACGAGCCGGGCGTCATCAGCCAGATCACGGCTCTGACCACCGCCGCCGGCCTGAACATCGAGAACATGGTGAACAAGAGCAAGAAGAACATGGCTTACACCATGCTGGATGTCACCGGTCCCATGGACAACGGTCTGAAAGAAAAGCTGGATGAAATCCCGGCCGTTATCCGGGTTCGCATCCTGTGATAAATCTCACTATCCTCCATTACCCAAAAAAGCCCCCGGGCTGTCTGCACACCGCAGCGGCCCGGGGGTATTTTTATGGGATTATTCCAGCCCGATTTCCTTGGCGTACTCTTCCAGCAGCTCCCGCTCCAGGAAGGGGGTCTTGACGCCCATCCGGTCGCGGTAGGTCTCGTGGCCCTTGCCGATGACGGCAATCAGGTCGCCGGGCTGGGCGTGGTCCACCGCATAGTGGAGGGCGTCCAGACGGTCGGGGATCTCCACAAACTTGGCGTCGGGGTTGCCCTTGACCATGCCCTGACGGATGTCGGCCAGGATGTCCTCCACCTTTTCAAAGCGGTTGTTGTCCTCGGTGAGGATGGAGAAATCCGCCATCTTGGCGCAGATTTCGCCCATGCCGTAGCGGCGCAGTTTGGAGCGGTTGCCGCCGCAGCCGAACACCACCACCAGACGGTGGGGCTGATAGGCCCGCAGGGTGGTCAGCAGGCTCTCGGTGGAGACTTCGTTATGGGCGTAGTCCAGCAGGATGGTGAACTTTTTGCTGATGGGCACCAGCTCCACCCGGCCCTTGACCACACAGCGGGCCAGACCGTCGTGGATGGCCTGGTCGGGCACACCCAGCTCCTTGCCCACCGCCAGGGCGGCCAGGGCGTTGTAGACGCTGAATGCGCCCGGCATATTAACCCGGACGTCCATCTCGTCTTTGCCGCTGACGTGGAAGGTGACGCCCAGGAAGTCGTGGGTCCGCAGCAGCTGGCAGTCCCCGGCCCGGTAGTCGTCCTTCTCCCCCATGCCGTAGGTCACCAGGCGGCAGGTATGGCCCTCCAGCAGGGCCTCGGTGTTGGGGTCGTCGGCATTCACAATGCCCACGTCGCACCGCTGGAACAGTTTGCCCTTCCAGCTGCGGTACTCCTCAAAGCTGGCGTGCTCGCCGGGGCCGATGTGGTCGGGGGAAAGGTTGGTAAAGACGCCCACGTTGTAGTGGATGCCTCCCACACGGTCCATCATCAGGCCCTGGCTGGAAACCTCCATCACCACCGTGTCGCAGCCCGCATCCACAAAGGTGCGGAAAATTTTCTGCAGCTCGTAGCTCTCGGGGGTGGTGTTGGCGGTGTCCTCATGGCGGCCCATGTAGGACACGCCGTTGGTGCCGATCATGCCCACCTTGCGGCCCGCCGCCTCCAGCACGCTGCGGATCATGTGGGCGGTGGTGGTCTTGCCCTTGGTGCCGGTGACGCCGATCATGGTCATCCGGCGGGCCGGGTTGCCAAAGAGGTTGGCGCTCATCCGGGCCATGGCATAGCGGCTGCTGTCCACCTTCAGGACGGTGACCCCGTCCATTCCAGTCAGATCGATGTCGTGCTGGATGACGATGGCCGCCGCGCCCTTGGCGGCGCAGTCGGCGGCAAAGTCATGGCTGTCCCGCTGGGTGCCCACAATGCAGACAAACAGAACGCCGGGGGCGGCCTTCCGGCTGTCATAGACGATATCGGTGATTTCGGTGTCCATGCTGCCCTGGACCAGGGTGCAGGCGACGCCTTCCGTCAATGCAGATAATTTCATAGCGGATTCACTCCTCATTGGTCTGTCCCCTCAGCGGGGGGCTCTGGGGCCGTTCCGTCTCCGGCGGCCTGGTTTTCCGCGGCGGGGTCCGCCGGCTGGGCGGACGGATCTGCCGCCGGGTCTGCACCGGTCTCTCCTGCCGGCACGCCCTCTGCGGCAGTTTCACCGGTCAGGGCGGGGTCTGTGGTTTCGGTGTCCGGTGCAGGCACCTCCTCCGGCACAACATAGCCCGAGGGCAATTCGGGCACGCCCTGGGCAAAGATGGCCTGCAGGGTGCCGTCGGTCTTGACGTGGCTGCAATCCAGCTGACCGGTATCGGTCTCGGCACAGCCCTTGCCCTCTTTGTTCAGCAGCATGTACTCGGCATAGTCCAGTTTATAGTCCAGCTCGTTCAGGGTGCCCAGCAGGACGCTGATCCGGTCCTGATACAGGAAGGCGATCTCCTCCACATCGGCGTATTCGATGCGGGTCACGTCCCCCAGCAGGCCCCGCTCTTCCAGAGCGGTCAGCAGGGTGGTGAGGGCGTCAATCCGCCCATCCTGAGCCAGCGAGGCGCTCTCACTGTCCGCTGCACTGGATGCCTCTGCGGAGTCTGCCCCGCTCAGGGCGGGGTCCGCCAGAGCGTAGGCCAGCTGATCGCCGGGGGTCACGCTCACCGGGTCGCCGCCGTAGAGCACCAGCAGGTCGGGCTGCTGGGTCTCGGTGGACAAAATCTTGAGCCCTGCCGACAGGTTGATCCAGCCGGTGGAGGTCTGCATGGTATAGGCGGGGGTGGCCGGGGTCACCTGCACCACCACGGTGCTGGGATACACCCGCTTGACTTCGATCTGTTCCAGCAGAGGGAAGGTTTTCTCCAGCATGGCGGCCTTTTCGCCGGGGTCAAAGCTGAAGATGTTTTCCTCCACCTGTACTCCCAGGGTCTCCAGAATCTGGCTGCTGGTGTAGGGACCTGCCTCGGTGAGGGTGGCCCCGTCGGGGCCCGCCACCCGGATGGCGTTGATCTTAAACAGCATGGTGACGGTGAGGTAGACGCCCGCCGCCGCCACGCACAGCACCAGGAACACCGCCGTCAGGCGGCGCATCATCCGGCGGCGGCGCAGCATTTTGCGGGTCAGACGGCGACGGCGGCGGCCCTCCCGCCGGGGCGCCGAGGCGGACGGACGGGCCTGTGCGGGCCGCCGGGCTCCATTGGCGCTGCGGACCGGCCGCACCTGCTGGGGACGGGCCCCGTTCCGGGTCCGCTGCTCCCCCGGCCGCTGGCTGGGCCGGGTCTGGCCGGTGGGGAATTCCACCAGGTTATCCTGGCGGCGGGCCCGGGGCGGATGCTCATAAAAGAAGCTGTCCTCCACCCTCTGGTCACTCCCCGCTGCCGGGGCCGGACGCTGTCTGTTCTGCCCCTGCTGGGGCCGCTGCGGGGCGGATCGCCCTGCCGGCCTCCGCCTGCGCTTTTTGGAAGGCATACCGCTCCGCCTCCTTTCCTTCTCGTTCAAAAGCGCAATCCAATCTTTTTGGGGCCCTGCGGTCCGCAGAGGCCCGGGCGCTCCAAGAGAGAGGGCCTGCCGCTTGTGCGGGCAGCTCTCTCCTTGCGGCGCAGTCTTTGTGTTCTTTACGGCTCCCGCACCAGCTTTTGCAGCCGGTCCACAATCCGGTTCAGGCTGTCGTCCACCGACAGGGTGCGGGCGTTGCGGCCCATCCGGGCCAGTCTGGTGTCCTCGGCCAGCAGCTGCCGCACCTCCTCTACCAGCTTTTCGCCGGTCAGGTCTTTCTCCTCAATGACCACCGCTGCGTCCACCTTGGCCAGCTCCAGGGCATTGTAGTACTGGTGATTCTCAGCCACGTTGGGGCTGGGGATCAGGATGGCGGCCCGGCCGGCGGCCTCCAGCTCGGCCAGGGTCAGCGCGCCGGCCCGGCTGATGACCAGGTCCGCCGCCGCCAGCAGTTCGGGCATATTGTCGATGTACTCCCGCACAATCAGGCTGTCCCCCCGGGCAAAGCCCTTCTCCTTTTCCAGGTTGCGGAACAGCTCCACGCCGTACTGGCCGGTGGCGTGGAGGTGCAGGGTATTCAGGTGATTTTTCTGCTCCCAGGCGCACAGGTCGGCCACCACTTCATTGATCCGGCGTGCCCCCAGGCTGCCGCCAAAGGACAGGATCACGGTGCGGTCCCCTGCGTTGAGCTTGGCCCGGGCTTCGTCCCGGCGCTTGGCCCAGTCAAAGACCTCGGGACGGACCGGGTTGCCCACCACGAGGGTCTTGCCGGGTGCGCCCAGACGGTCGGCGCCGGCCTGCACCGCCGCAAAGACCACGTCCACCTCGGGGGCCAGCAGCTTGTTGGTGACGCCGGGGAAGGCGTTCTGTTCATGGATGGCGGTCTTAATCCCCCGCTTGGCCGCCGCACGGACCACCGGGCCCGACACATAGCCGCCGCAGCCGATGACCAGGTCGGGCTTCACCTCATTGAGGATGGCCTTGCAGCGGGGTCCCGAGCGGGCCAGATTCCAGACGGTGACAACATTCCGCCGCAGGTTTTCCAGGGACGGCCGCCGCTGAAAGCCGGTCACCTCGATGTGGTGGAAGGGGTAGCCCGCCTGGGTCACCAGACGGTATTCCATGCCCTCTTTCCGCCCCGCAAAGTGGATCTCGGCGGACGGGTCCGCCGCCCGCAGCGCCCCCGCAATGGCAAGGGCCGGGTTGATATGGCCGGCGGTGCCGCCGGCTGCGATTAATACGCGCATATCCGATTCCTCCTGTCCGGTCTGGCCGGACGATTTCCATGAAAAACCCATCCGCCTGTTTGACGGACGGGAGAAACAGCACAGATGCCGTCCGGACTCACAGCCCGGGCTGATGCCCGGCGGACCGGCGGCCCAGGCCATTCAGAACAATGGGCGGCCGGGCCGATTCCTGACGGATTTTTTCCATTTGCGCAGCGCGGCGGGCTTCCGCAGCCCGGGCGCCGTTGCGGCCGATGTGGATCATGACGCCCATCTCGGCCATCAGAAGCAGCAGACTGGTGCCGCCGGAGGAGAAGAAGGGCAGACTGATGCCGGTGTTGGGCAGGGTGTTGGTGACCACCGCCACATTGCAGAACACCTGCCAGCCCACCTGGGCCATGATGCCCACGCCCACCAGGGTGCTGAACCGGTCCGCGGCCTGGAATGCAATCCAGAAGCCCTGCACCAGCAGCAGCACAAACAGCAGGATGACCACCACAGCGCCCACAAAGCCCAGCTCCTCGCACACCACGCTGAAGATAAAGTCGTTGGTGCACTCAGGCAGCCAGAGCTGTTTTTCCACGCTGTTGCCCAGGCCCAGGCCGGTCAGGCCGCCCGAGCCGATGGCATACAGGCTCTGGAGGGTCTGGTCGGTCATCTTGGTGAGATCCTGGGTCCAGCCGTCCAGACGGGCCTGCAGGTAAGGGATGGAGTCAATATGGGACAGGATACTCTCCAGCAGCAGGATGGCGGCCGCTGCGCCGCCGTAAGTAATGATGCCGCCGCTGCCGTTGAGCAGCAGGATGCTGCCCACGATGGCGCACATCAGGACGATGCCGGACATATGGGGTTCCAGAGCCAGCAGCACAATGATGGGCAGCAGAGGGATCAGCGGGACCATCAGTTCCCGCACCACCTTCTGGTACAGCCACCGGCCAAAGTTCTTTGCCACCCGCCGGGCCCCGGGCTCTCCCTGGAGGACCAGATAGGGGGTGCGGCTGGCCAGATGGGCCGTCAGCAGGATCATCTCGAACTTCACCAGCTCGGAAGCCTGCAAAGTGGGCAGGCCGCGGATGTTGATCCAGCGGCGGCAGCCGTTCAGCGGCTCACAGAACAGCACCAGCACCAGCAGAATCAGGCTGATGATGTAGCCAGCCCAGACAAATTTGCGGATGAACCGCAGGTCGATGTAGGAAAAGAGGAACATAACCCCCATTCCGATGGCGGCGTAGAGGGTCTGGGACTTGATATAGTAGAAGCTGTCCCCCATCCGCAGGTAACCGGTGGTATAGCTGGCGCTGAACAGCATCACCAGCCCAAAAATCACGATCAGGATAAGGGTCGCGAGCCAGCCGATGGTCAGCGGGGTCCACGGCCCGGGGTTGCGCTGAAACACCACCACCGGCCCGTTGGGGTCGGGGCGTCGTCTTCTTGCAACAGCCATAGGAACATCTCTCTTTCGTTGGATTGGATGCCATCCCGCCCGGTCAGGCGGAGACAGGCCGCACACTCAGAGCTGTGCGGTGCGCAGGGCGGCCAGCGTTCCGGCCAGGGCCAGCGCACAGAATACATAGAACACCGTCACCGGGCCGCCCCGCCGACACAGCCAGGCGTCGAAGCTGCCCTCCCGAAAGAGAGGACGCCGCCGCACCCGGCGCCACAGCGCCTGCAGCAGGCCGGCCAGGCCCTCCACCCAGAAGGGCAGGGCCAGCGCCAGGGCGATGTCCGCCCGGCCAATGGACAGGGGGATGCCTCCCACCGCACCGGCCAGGAACATACTTCCCACCGAGCCCGGCAGCAGCCGTGCCGGGTAAAAGTTCCACAGCAGAAAAGCCATCAAAGCCCCTGCCAGGGCTGCAGGCAGCACCGCCAGGGGGAAAAATCCCAGGATGGTCTCGGCTCCCATCAGGCCCAGCATGGCCACAAAGGCCGCGCCGGCCGCCGCGCCGTCGGCGGGGCCGGACATCCGGGCCGACTCGCTGAGAGCCATCAGCATGACCGCCCAGAGGGGGGCTGCCGCGCCGCCCAGCTCCAGATACCCGACGCCGGGCAGGGTCAGGCCGGTGGGCATGGCGCCGTTCAGGTAGAGGGCCGCCACCGTCACCAGGGCGGCCGCCCCTTCCAGAGCCAGCCGGGGCCCCGTCCGCAGGCCCAGCACCTGGCGGGGCCGCAGCCGGGCCAGGTCGTCGGCCAGGCCCGCCGCTCCAAAGAGGAAGCCCGACCCCAACCCCAGCATCAGCCGGCCGGTGAGCCCGCCGCCCAGCAGCTCCGGCTGGACCAGGCAGACCACCACCCAGCCCACGCCCACCGCCGCCAGGGTGCCAATGATAAAGCACAGGCCGCCCATGGTGGGCAGGCCCCTGGGCTCAGGCGGCTCCGGCTGGCGCTCCGATTCCGGCGAATCCGGCTTTGCGCCGGCGCCGGTCTCTTTTTCGGGTGGGACAAGGGCCCGCAGCAGCGGGACCAACAGGTTCCCGACCGCGGTCGTCAGGGCGAATCCCAGCACCGACGCCACGATCAAGGCAAAACGTATCATGCTTTCTATCTCCGATCCGTTGGTTTTCAGTCGCCGTTTTCGCTCTCTGCTCTGGCCTCGGCGTCCTGCAGGGCGCTCAGCTTTTCGATGGCGTTTTCCAGCGCCATCCCGCGGCTGCCCTTAAAGAGGACCGCATCCCCCGGCGCAGCTGCCCGCGCCAGGAAACCGGCAATTTCATCGTAGTTGTTGGCGTGGATGGTCCGCACCCCTTTGGCCGCGGCCACGGTGGCGGTACGGCGGGCCAGGTCGCCGTACGTAATCAGCACGTCAATGTTGCTCTGGGCCACCAGGCGGCCCAGTTCTTCGTGGGCTTCACGGCCATGCTCGCCCAGCTCCAGCATATCCGCCAGCACCGCAAAACGGCGCTTGCAGGGATATTCCTTGAACATCTCCAGGGCGGCCTTCATGCTGTTGGGGTTGGCGTTGTAGCAGTCCTTGATGATCCGCACCCCGTGGCTGTCCAGCATCTGCTGGCGCATCCCGGTCTGGCGGAACTCCTTCATCTGCTTCAGGGCGTCCCGGGGCTCCAGGCCGGCCTGGATGGCGGCGCAGTAGGCCGCCAGGGCGTTGGCCACATTGTGGCGGCCCAGCGCGCTGATGTGGACCATGAAGCAGCCGTTCTCAGCGTCGTCCAGCAGGAAGCTCATGCCGTCGTCCTCCTGCCGGATGGCGGAGGCGTAGACGTCGGCCTCCTGGCTGGTCATGCTGTACCAGACCGGGCGGACGTGGCTGGGCAGCTGGGCCTTGCGCAGGAATTCGTCGTCGTAGTTGAGGATCAGGGGCGCGCCCTCGGGCATCCCCTCACAGATTTCCAGCTTTGCCTTGCAGATATTCTCCTGGCTGCCCAGATTCCCGATGTGGGACAGGCCGATGCAGGTGATGATACCGATATCAGGTTTGGCGCAGCGGGACAGACGGCTGATCTCTCCGGCGTGGTTCATCCCCATCTCGATCACGGCGTATTCGGTGGAGGCGTCGATCCGGAACAGCGTCCGGGGCAGGCCCAGCTCGTTGTTCTGGTTGCCCTCGGTCTTGATGGTGTTGCCCAGGACCGACAGGGCGGTGGCGCAGAATTCCTTGGTGGTGGTCTTGCCCACGCTGCCGGTGACGCCGATCACCTTGGGCGAGAACTGGGTCCGGTAATTGGCGCCCATCTGCATCATGGCCTGATAGCTGTCGGGGCAAAGGATGGTCTTTTCCTCGGGGACTCCCTCAACCGGGTGGTTCAGCACCACCCATGCGGCTCCGTCTGCCAGCGCTTTGGCTGCAAAATTGTGTCCGTCAAAGTGCTCGCCCGGAAACGCCACAAAGACGCATCCCGGCACAACCTCTCGGCTGTCGGTGGTCACCAGGGTGACTTTTTCTTCACCGATCCGTTCCGCAGGCGCCAGGCCTGCCAGGAGGATGTTTGCTGCGATGTGTTCCATATCGTTCTGATCCCCTTTCCTGTTTCATTCTTATCTATATGTATTATAAATATAGCGTACCGCAGTTGGCAAGTAAAGACCTTTTCTTTTCGCTTCGTTTTCACCTCTCGGGGCCTTCGGGCCGGGGCGCGGACTCATCCGCAGGTGATGGTGACGATGGTGCCCAGCTGAACGCTGCTGCCCGGCGCGGCGCTCTGGTTCTGGACCAGGCCTCCGGCGCTGCCCTCCACGGTGCAGTTCAGGCCCGCCGCCAGCAGCATCTGCCGCGCAAAGTCGGCGCTCTTGCCGGTGAGGTCGGGCACCTCTGTGGTCTTGCCGCCCGAGCCGTCGGTGTAGAGGTAGACGGTGGTGCCACTGGGCACGGTGGACCCGGCGGTGGGATACTGCCAGGTGACCGGCGCGGCGGTGTTGTCGGCCTCGCTCTCCACCAGCTGGTGCTTGAGGCCCCGGATGTTCAGGGACACCTGGGCGTTGCTCCACTCGGTGCCGATCAGGTTGGGCACCTTGACGGTGGTGCCGCTGCGGTCGATGCCGTCGGTGGCCAGGCCCAGATAGGGGGCAATCTCACTGATGATATTGCCCACCACCGGCGCGGCCAGAACCGACGAGTAGTCACTGTTGGCGTTGTTGGGGTCGTCCAGCATCACATAGACCAGGATCTCCGGGTCGTCTGCCGGCAGGACCGCCACAAAGGAAGCCGCCTTCTTGTAGTCGCCGTCGGCGCGGCGGTCCATGTTCAGCAGCTCGGAGGTGCCCGACTTGCCGCCGATGCGGTAGCCGGCCACATAGGCACGGTAGCCGCCCACCTGCGTGGTGCCGTCGCCCACCTCATACTCCATGATCTGGCGGATGGTCTCGCTGGCGCTCTCGCTGATGACCTGGCGGCGGACGTTGGCGCCGATCTGCTCCACCACGTTGCCGTTGGCGTCCACAATCTGGTCCACCACGTGGGGGGTCACCAGATAGCCGCCGTTGACCGAGGCCGCAATGGCGGTGCAGACCTGCAGCGGGGTCACCGCCATGGACTGGCCGAAGGCCGAGGAGGCCAGCTCCACTTCGCCCATGTTCTTGTCGGTGTAGTACTGCATGTAGGAGGTCTCATTGGGCAGGTCCACGCCGGTCTGTTCGGTGAAGCCAAAGGCCTTGAAATACTGATAGAAGGACTGGACGCCGATCCGCTGGCCCAGCTGGATAAAGTAGATGTTGCAGCTGTTCTGCAGAGCCAGAGCCAGGTTCTGGACGCCGTGGCTGTGACGACCGGCGCAGTGGTAGGTCTCCTTGGCCACTGCATAGGCGCCGGAGCAGTTGAAGGTGGTGTTGTAGGTGGCGTTGCCCGAATCCAGGCCCATGGCCGCCGTAATCACCTTAAAGACGCTTCCGGGGTAGTACAGCTCGGTGATGTTCTTGTTTTTCCACATGATATCCCGGAAATAGCCCGAGTAGTCGGCCTCCGGGTCCAGGATCTTGTTGCCCTCCTCGTCGGTGATGTAGGAGCCGTCCTCGTTTTTCAGGTAGATACCGTACAGTTCCGGCTCGGCCCGGACCAGTTCCTCCAGATAGGCCTGGTTGGCGGTGTAGTCGTTGGGGTTGTTGGGGTCAAAATCCGGCTTGGAGGCCATGGCCAGGATGCCGCCGGTCTTGACGTCCATCACAATGGCGCAGCCGCGGTTTTCCACCGTGTTGGCGGCGATGGCCTCGTTCAGATACCGCTCCACCACTTCCTGAATGGTGCTGTCCAGGGTCAGGATCATGCTGTTGCCGTCCTTGGCGTCGTAGGTCACCGCGCCGCTGTCGGCGATGGCGTTGCCCCGGGCGTTGCGGATGGTGACGGTGCGGCCGTCGGTGCCGGCCAGCACGTCGTTATAGGACTTTTCCAGACCGTAGAAACCCTCGCCGTCGGCGTTGGTAAAGCCCAGCACCGACGCCGCAAAGGCCCCGTAGGGATAGTTCCGCTGATAGGTGCGGGAGCTGGAAATGGACAGCCGGCCGGTGCCCTTTTTGGCGTTGCGGTCGGAGACGTAGCTCTCGATGGACTCCTTGACGGCGTTGTTCACCTTCTCGGCCAGCACCTGATAGGAGGAATCAATCTTGCTGAGGGCATTGTAAATCTTCTCGTACTGGGCCACATAGGCGTCGGAGGTGGTGTCCACCTTGTCCAGGCTGACGCCGTCCCCCGACAGCAGCCGGAGGGTCAGTTCCCGGCTGATTTCGGCGCAGGCCGCCGCGTTCAGGGTGTGGGCGGTGGACTCCACTTCCTCCCCGGTTTCGGGGTCGGTGGAGGTGATGGTCTGGCTGTCGTAGAGGGCGGAGGAATAGCTGGGGTCGCACCAGATATCCCAGACCACGCTGGTGGAAGCCAGGACTTTGCCGGTGGCGTCGTAGATCTCGCCCCGGGTGGCCTGAATGGTGGTGTCCAGCAGCTGCTGGTCGCTGGCGTAGCGGGTAAACATCTCGCCATTGCGGATCTGAATATTATAAAGGCTGCCCACCACGATGAGGGTGGCCAGCGCCACCGCACCGATGGAAACGGCCATCCCAATGGTCCGGGTCCGGCGTGGAATGGGGGTGGCGTCGGGTTCCCGGCGGAGCATGTAGTTCCGCCGGCGCCTGTTGTTTTCCTGATTCATCTGCTTCTCCTGACGGCGCCCGGTCTGAGCTCACAGGCGCCAAAAACCGAAAAAGCGTGCGCTGCCGCACGCTTCTCCGGGTAGTTTGTCTGTACAGGCCGTCTCAGCCGGCCGCAGGTCACTGCGCAGCGCTGGACGGCGGATTGATGGTCCGCAGCAGGGACGAGACCCCTGCCTCCAGGGTGTCGGTCCACTTTTCCACCGCGCTCTCGCGGCGGGTCAGGACGCTCTGGTCGTCCAGACGGATGTAAGTAATCTGACTGTCGTCGATCTTCATCAGACCCAGACGTCCGGCCACATCCTCCACATTGCTGATGCTGGACTGAACGTTCAGGGTGGTGTTGTAGTAGTCGTTCTGGCTCTGGGCCGACACCAGCTCTGCCTTGGCCTGGCGGATGTCGCCGCTGAGCTCCACGATGCGCGCCTCGCTGAACAGCAGCGCCACCGAAAGTCCTGCCAGAACCCCCAGCGCCAGGATTTGCACCCCGTGCTGCATCATCGCGCGGAGCGGCGAAATGGCCGCTTTGCCGCCCTGCTCGACACGCAGGTTTACCCGCCGCTCGGGCTGGAGAGCCGGGCGGCGGACAGTCTGTGCATAGGCAGTTCCGGAATAATGAATATCGTATGCAGGCTGACCCATGATCTATCTCTCCTTCTACGCACCAAACGGAGCGCTTGCTTACAGTTTTTCGAGGACCCGCAGCCGGGCCGAACGGCTGCGCCGGTTGTCGGCCAGCTCGTCGGGTTTTGCCTCAATGGGCTTGCGGGTGATCAGTTTTGCCTTGGCCTTGCCGCCGCACACGCAGACCGGAAATTCCGGCGGGCAGGTGCAGGCCGTGGCCCAGCGGCGGAACTTGTTTTTCACCAGCCTGTCCTCCAGAGAGTGGAAGGTGATGACACACAGCCGTCCGCCGGGCGCCAGGGCGCCGAAAATCGCATCCAATCCTTCTTCCAAGGCATCCAGCTCATGATTCACCGCAATGCGCAATGCCTGGAAACTGCGGCGCGCCGGGTTTTTATCCTTGCGCCGCACCGCCGGGGGAACCGCCGAAGCGATCAGCCCGGACAGCTGAAGGGTGGTTTCAATGGGGGTTTCCTGCCGTGCCTCGACGATCCGTCCGGCAATCTGCCAGGCGTAGGGTTCCTCGCCGTAGTCGCGGAGGATGCGGGCCAGTTCTTGCCGGTCCAGGGTGTTCACCAGGTCGGCGGCGCTTGTCCCCTCCTGGCTCATCCGCATATCCAGCGGAGCGTCCGCCCGATAGGAGAAGCCCCGCTCTGCGTCGTCCAGCTGATGGCTGGAGACGCCCAGATCCAGCAGCGCGCCGTCAATCTGGGCCACGCCCAGACCCGCCAGCGCGTCGGCTGCATAGCGGAAGTTGGTCTGTACCACCGTGGCGGGTAGGCCTGCCAGCCGCTGCCGCGCGGTCTGAACTGCGTCGGGGTCCTGATCCAGCGCAATCAGCCGTCCGCCTGCCGCGGCGTCCAGCCGGCTCGCAATGGCCCGGGAATGTCCTGCCCCTCCGGCGGTTCCGTCCAGATAGGTGCCGTCGGGGCGGATGGCCAGCCCTTCCAGACACTCCTCCAGCAGCACCGGCACGTGTTCAAACGAGGCCGGGTCAAATGCCTGCTGTTCCTGTTCTGCTTCCATTGGGCCCGCCTCCTTTCTCAAATCATTCATTCGCGTTCTTCCAGCGGCCCGGGCCCGGCGCAGAGGGCCTGTCCGCCATGGTTGAAAAGACAAGGGACGGCGCAGCCTGTCCCCTGACCCCGCCCGGGCAGGCAGGGACGGGGCTCAGGCGCCGTCACGAAGCCCGGTTTTCTCATCTCCACAGGCTGCATCCTGCGCTCCCTCTGCAGCCGTGTCAGATGTGCAGTTCCCGCAGACGGGCGGCCCGCTGTTCGTTGGTGATGGCGGCCCGGCGGGCGTCCCAGCGGGCGGCGTCCCAGATCTCAGCGTGGTTGCGGTTGCCGATGACGGCCACCGTCTTGCCCAGGCCCGCATACTGGCGCAGGCTGGCCGGCAGGAGGATTCGCCCCTGCTTGTCCAGCGTCACCTCGCAGGCGGTGCTGAACAGGTCGCCGGTGATCTCCCAGCTGTCCATCAGCTCGTCCGCTCCCATCCGTTCGGAGATGCGCTCCACCTCCGACATGGGCAGTGCGAACAGGCACTGGTCCAGCCATTCCATCACCACAAAGCTGTCGCCCATTCCGTCCCGGAACTTGGCCGGGAAATTCAGGCGGCCCTTGGCGTCAATGGTACAGTCGTAACGTCCAAAGAACACCCTGACCGCCTCCTTTTGTGGAGCTGTGCGGGGCGCGTTCCCCACTTCTCTCTACTTTACTCCACTGATATGGTTTTATTGTAACAAAACGGACCTTTGAATGCAATAGTTTTCGCCCGACTTTTTCCATTAATTTTCCGCAGGATATCCAAAACATCGTCCGTTTCCGCAATAAAGTTGATCTCTTTGTATCCCAGTTTAAGCTTTTCGGGAGATGTGCGCCGGGGGCGGAATAACTCCCCGTGTTTCTGCGTTCCGGCCGGCCCAAAAATCCTTTTTCTGGCAATTTTGCCCCGGCACGGAAAAAGCCCCCTCCGCCGCAGGGGCGGAAGGGGCTTTGGGACCCATGTAATTACTGTTTTCTGGGCGGGGTGCGCAGGCTGGCGCGGACGCTCTTGACCTGGGCGGCGTTGGACAGCATGACTTCCTCGGTGTTCTTGAGCATGTTGTCACAGTAGTCGGCGGTGGTCTGGCGCAGGGTGCGGCTCTCGGCCTGGGCCTGGGCCATGATCTCGGAGGCCCGCTGCTGGGCGTTCTTGACGATCTCCGACTCGCTGACCAGGATGCGGGCCCGCTCCTCGGCCTTGCGGACGATGGCCTGGGCCTGGGCGTTGGCCGAGTCCACAATCTGGGCCCGGTCGTTCACAATGGCCTGGGCCTGGCGCAGTTCGCCGGGCAGGTTGGCCCGGACTTCATCCAGATAATCCCGTATCTGGTCTACATCCACGATCCGTTTGCCCCCCGACAGCGGCATATTGGCGCTCTCCTCCAGGGCATCCTCGATGGTATCCAACAGTTCATTGATGTTCATACGGTGTCTCTCCCTTCCAGTTCGCCGGCGTGGGGCTTGGTGTAGCGCCACAGCAGCACACGGCCATAGCGGTACTGCTTGCGCAGGGTCAGGCCCCCCACCTCAGCGGGCAGGACCAGCTTTGCCTCGCTCTCACACAGGACGATGCCGCCGGGCGCCACCACCTTGTCCACCGCGGGCAAAATCTCCTCCAGGGTTCCCTGGCCGAAGGGCGGGTCCAGCAATACCAGATCAAACTGCTCATGGCAGGCCGACAGCCAGCGTGCGGCTTCGCCCACGCTGACCCGGCTGCGGTCAAACAGGCCGCAGGCCTTGCAGTTGCGCATCACCACGGCGGCTGCATCCCGGTTCTGGTCCAGGAACACGCACCGCGCCGCCCCGCGGGACAGCGCCTCGATGCCCAGCTGGCCGCTGCCGGCAAAAAGATCCAGCACCCGGGCGCCAGGCAGGTCAAACTGGACGATGCTGAACATCGCCTCCTTGACCTGGTCCAGGGTGGGCCGGGTCACGTCTGTTCCGGGCAGCGCCTCCAGACGGCGGCCCCGTGCTTCACCTGCGATCACACGCATCTGCATCCGCTCCTTTCAGTGGTACGTTGTTCCCTTCATTATTACAGAGCAGGCCGGACTTGTCAAGCCTTGGCGGGGGGTGGTGCGGATTTGTCCCCGTTTTCGCCAAAAAATCTTGCTCCTGGGGATTTACATTCTTTATTCGTTCATATCTTTGTGTTAAGATAAAAATGAATTTTTGTGCTAAATTTGGTCTATCCTGACCGGTCAAGGAGTCTGCAACAGATGGAACGCATCGAACATTACGACTGGAACGACGGTTGGTTTTTCACCCCCCGCTATGACCCGGCCCTGCTGGGGCCGGAGATCGGCGGCCTGGATCTGGAGCCGGTGCGGCTGCCCCACACCGTCAAAGTGCTGCCCTTCAATTACTGCAACGAGAACGACTACCAGCTGGTCAGCGGCTACCGGCGTGTGTTCACTGCGCCCAAGAGCTGGGAGGGCCGCACCCTGCTTTTGACCTTCGGCGCGGCGGCCCACGACGCCACCGTCTACTGCAACGGCCAGCGGGTGGGGCATCACGCCTGCGGGTACACCGCCTTCACCGTCAACCTCACCAATGCGGTCCGGCTGGGACAGGAAAACATTCTGGTGGTCCGGTGCGACAGCCGGGAAACCCTGGACATTCCCCCCTTCGGCGGCCAGACTGAGACCCTGACCTACGGCGGCCTCTACCGCGGGGTATCCCTGGACGTCAAGGAAAACGCCTGGCTGCGGGATGTGTTCATCCAGGCGGGGGCCGACGGTTCTTTCCGCATTTACTCTGCCGCCGAGGGCGAGACGGTGGGCTGCACCCTGGAGGCCGAAATCCGCTCCCCGTCGGGGCGGCGGGCCGCCTATGTGGGCGAGCTTTCCCTGCCCATCAACGGCACCCTGAACGGGGTCCAGCCCTGGAGCTGTGAGCACCCCACCCGCTATACCCTCACAGCGCGGCTGATCCGTCCCGGCACCAGCGGTCTGCCCGACCGGGCTTTGGACCAGAAGGTGATCCGGTTTGGCTTCCGCACCATCCAGTTTGTGGCGGGCGGGCTGTACCTCAACGGGGTCCGCACCCATCTGCGGGGTCTGGTCCGTCCCCAGAGCTATCCCTACCAGGGCTACGCCATGCCCGACAGCATCCAGCGCCTGGACGCCCAGATTCTCCGCAAGGAGCTGGGCTGCAACGCGGTGCGGTGCGTCTGCCCGCCCAGCCCGGCTTTCCTGGACGCCTGCGACGAGCTGGGTTTGCTGGCCTTTGTGGAAATGCCGGGGCAGCAGCACATTGGCGGCCCCGCCTGGAAAGCCCAGGCCCTTCAGAACTGCCGCGAGATGGTCTGCCAGTACCGCAACCACCCCAGCGTCTTTTTGTGGGGCGTGCGGGTGCCGGGCAGCGCCGACGACGAAGCCTTCTATAAAAAGACCAACGAGGCGGCCCGCCGCCTGGACCCCACCCGCCCCACGGCGGGCACCCACCGGACCAAAAAGGGCCAGCTGCTGGAGGACGTCTACGCCTACGACGACTTTTCCTTTGCCGGGGCGGGTCCGGGCTGTCTGCCCCGGGCCTCGGTCACCCCGGACCTGCGCCGCGGCTACCTCATCAGCGGCTACGGCGGGATGATGTACCCCACCAAGAGTTTTGACGGCAACGCCCAGCGGCTGAGCCAGGCCCTGCGTTACGGCGCCGTCCTCAACGATGCCGCCGCCCAACAGGGGGTGGCCGGCAGCTTTGGCTGGTGCATGACCGACTACAACACCCATCCGGCCTACGGCAGCGGGGACCGGGTCAGCTATCAGGGCGTGCTGGACCTGTTCCGCAACCCCAAACTGGCCGCCGCCGTCTTTGCCAGCCAGAAGCCGCCCCGGGTCCCCTCCGACATTGTGCTGGAGGTATCCCCGGCGGCCGCCTTCGGGGATATGCCCGCCGGCTATCCCGGCGGATGCTGGGCTTTCACCAACGCCGACACGGTGCGGGTCTACCGCAACGGGGATTTTATCGCCGAATTCTCCCCCGACCGTCAGGGCCGGTTTGCCGCCCTGCCCTATCCGCCCATCCAGATCGACGACTTTGTGGGCTCCCTGCTGGAAAAATACGAGGGCATCGCCCACAGCGAAGCGGTCCAGCTGGCCGGCTGTCTCAACGCCATGCGCCGGGACCCCAACATCCCCTCTCCCCTGCTGCGGGCCCGTCTGGGCCGGCTGCTGCGGGCTCTGCGGATGGACGAGTCCAACCTGATCCGGCTGTACCAGACCTATATCGGGGTGCTGGGCGGCCCCACCGCCTCCTACCGGTTTGATGCGGTGTGGAAGGGCCGTGTGGCCCGCACGGTGGTGCAGGAACCCGCCCAGCGGGTCCGCCTGGAATGCACCGTCCGCAACGCCATCCTTACCGACGGCCCCACCTGGGACTGCGCCGCGGTGTCCCTCCGGGCCATCGACCAGAACGGCAGCCTCCTGCCCTATTGCAGCGAGGCGGTCCAGCTGTCGGTGGAGGGCCCTGCCAAACTGATCGGCCCCTCGGTGGTTCCCCTGCGGGGCGGCATGGCGGGCACCTATCTGGCCACCGACGGGGTGGCCGGCCGGGCCACCCTCCACTGCAAAATGGAGGGCGCCCTGGACACCGAGGTCTCGGTCATCATCCGGCGGCGTGAAGCCTGATAAAAACCCAGACTCCGCCCGCTTTTTACGTTTGCTTTGCAGTCTGTTCAAAATTTGATCATTTCCAGCTGGCATACTAAATTTAACAGGCATTCCTCTGCGCATCCAGTGCGCGGAGGGCCCTGGGGCGGTGCAGATCTGTGCCGCCCCAGCTTTCCGGTTTGGATTCCGACGTTCACAATTTATTTTTCAAAGACATGGGGGCTTATACACATATGCGTGAGAAAATCCGTCAATTTATGGCCGGCCGCTACGGCACCGATGCGCTCAATCAGTTCCTGAGCATTCTGGCCGTGGTCCTGCTGCTGCTCTCGCTGGTCACCGGCTGGGGCATCTTCACCTGGCTGGGCCTGGCCGCGCTGATCTACTGCTATTTCCGCACCTTCAGCCGCAACATCTCCCGCCGCACCGAGGAGAACTACCGCTTCTATAACCTGAAAGAGCGGGTGGCCGGCAAGTTCCGCGGCATCAAGCGCCGCTGGGACGACCGCAAGACCTACCGCTATTTCCGGTGCCCCAAATGCCGCCAGATGCTGCGCGTGCCCAAGGGCCGGGGCCGGATCGAAATTTCCTGCCCCCGGTGCGGTACCCAGTTCATCAAGAAGAGCTGATATGTTCGGCTATATCATTCCCGACCAGCAGGCCATGACCCCCGAAGCCCGGGACCGCTACCGCACCGCCTATTGCGGGCTGTGCCGCCGGGCTGCGGCCCTCCATGGCATGGCTGGCCGGATGACCTTGAGCTACGACCTGACTTTTTTGAACCTGCTGCTGTCCAGCCTGTACGAGGGCGAGACGCCGGCGGTGGCCGAGACCGGCCGCTGTCCGGTGCATCCCATCCGGCCCATTCACTGGCGGTACAGCGGCCCCACCGATTACTGTGCCGACATCGGCCTGGCCCTTCATTATTACAGCGCCAAGGACAAATGGGAGGACGACCGCAGCCCTCTGGGCCTTGGATATATGAAGCTGCTGGACCAGCGACGCCGGGACGCCGAGGCCCGCTGGCCCCGGGCCTGCCAGGCCATCACCACCGGCCTGGCCCAGCTGGCCGCCTATGAGGCCGACGGCTGCGAGGACCTGGATTTGGTGTCGGGGTCCTTTGGGGGGCTGATGGCCGAGCTGTTCGACTACAAGCAGGACCGCTGGTCCGGCGAGCTGCGCACCATCGGCTACAGCATCGGCAAATATATCTATCTCCTGGACGCCTGGGACGACCTGGAGCGGGACAAGCGGAAGGGTTCCTATAACCCCCTGCGCAGCCTGTCCGCCGAACCGGACTATGAAAACCAGATGCGGGAAATCTTCGAGCTGCTTCTGGCCCAGGCCGCGGCTGCCTTCCGGCGGCTGCCCTGCGTCGAGGACGCCGACCTGCTGGAAAACATCCTGTACTCCGGCATCTGGCTCAAATACAACGTGAAAAACAGCCGAAAACAGCCCCGCTGAGCCTTCTTGCGCGGTGTGGGGCTTGCTTTTTGAGCCTGTATACGATAAAATAGATGAGATTGTGAAGACCTTTCCGGGAGCGCGGGTGTTTCCCGCTCATGGGCGGCGGCCTGCGCGCTCCTTTTCCACATTGCGATAGAGAGTTGTGAGGAAGTTATTCGATGAAAGATCCCTATGAGGTTCTTGGCGTCCAGCGCGGCGCCAGTGAGGAAGAGATCAAGAAAGCCTACCGCGCCAAGTGCAAGCGCTGGCACCCCGACCTGAACCCCGACGACCCCACCGCCGAGGAACACTTCAAAGAGGTGCAGGCCGCCTACGACGCCATCATGAAGGGGGATACCGGCCCCCAGAGCGCCGGCGGCTACAGCCAGCAGGGCTATGGCGGATACAGTCAGCAGAGTTATCAGCAGGGCTACCAGCAGGGCGGCTTTGAGGATGGCTTCTATGGGTTTGACCCCTTCGGCTTTGGGTTTGGCGGATACGGCTACACCCAGCAGCAGCGGGGCCCCAGCAGTTCCAGCAGCGACCCGGCTGAGATCCAGGCCGCCCGCAACTTCATCGTCAACGGCCGCTACGCCGAGGCCCGCCGGGTGCTGGACTCCCAGCGGGACCGGAACGCCCGCTGGTACTATCTGTCCAGCCTGGCCAACCAGGGCCTGGGCCGCAGCATCGACGCTCTGCAGGACGCCCGCCGGGCCGTCCAGCTGGACCCCAACAACACCGAGTACCGCTCTCACCTGAACCGGCTGCAGAATCCGGGCCAGACCTACCGGACCCAGACCACCTACACCAACGCCGGCGGCGGCATCATGCGGTGGTGCTGGTCCATGATCCTGTTGAACCTGCTGTGCAACTGCTGCTGCGGCAACCGCTGGTTCTTCTACCGGCCCTTCTGATGTTCCCCGTTTTTTCGCGCAGTTTCGCCCCTGTCCCGCCCGGACAGGGGCTTTCTTCTTGCCGCTGGATATAGACCTTTCCCACAAATTATGTTAATATATTATTAATGTGACCGGGCGGCCCTCCCCCCGGCCTGGATCAACTGGAAAGGATGCTTAACGCATGAAAATCATACTTGTGGGCGGCGGCAAAGTGGGCACGGCCCTGGCCCGTCAGCTCAGCGAGGAAGGCCACAGCGTCACGGTGGTGGACACCAACAAGGCCCGCGTGGAACAAATCGTCCAGAACTACGACGTTTTGGGCGTGGTGGGCAACGGTTCCTCCATTGCCACCCTGTCCGAGGCCGGCATCGAGGACAACGACGTCTTTATCGCCATCACCGGTTCGGACGAGCTGAATCTGCTGTGCTGCATGTTTGCCAAAAAGGCGGGCAGCCGCCACACCATCGCCCGGGTCCGCAACCCGTCCTACAGCCACGAGCTGGACTTTATCCGCCAGCAGACCGGCATCTCGGCCATCATCAACCCCGAGATGGCCGCCGCCGCTGAGATTTCGCGGCTGCTGCGGTTCCCCGGCGCCACCAAGATCGACACCTTCGCCGACGGCCGGGTCCGCCTGATCAAGTTCGCCCTGCTGGAACCCCACGGCCTGGACGGCATGCCCATCCGGGATATCCCCTCCCGGCTGGGCTGCGACATTCTGGTCTGCGCGGTGGAACGGGGCAAGACGGTGACCATTCCCGACGGCAGCTTTGTGCTGCGCAGCGGCGACCTGGTCACCTTCCTGGCCACCCAGGAAAAAGCCCACCAGTTCTTCCTCAAGCTGGGCATCCCGGTCAAGCCGGTGAAAAACGCCATGATCGTGGGCGGCGGCGCCATCGCCTTCTACCTGAGCAAGTCCCTGCTGGCGGACAACGTCAAGGTCCGCATCATCGAGCGGGACCTGAACCGCTGCGACTATCTGGCCGAGGAACTGCCCCAGGCCCAGATTCTCTGTGCCGACGGCTCCAACCGCAGTTTCCTGTTGTCTGAGGGCCTGGACTCCACTGAGGCCTTTGTCTCCCTCACCAACATGGACGAGGAAAACATCCTGCTGTCCCTCTTTGCCAGCAACCACTCCCGCGCCAAGCGGGTCACCAAGATCAACCGGCTGGAATTCGACGATATGCTCTCCAGTTTTGACCTGGGCAGCATCATCTACCCCAAGTACATGACCTGCGACTTCATCGTCCAGTACGTCCGCGCCCTCCAGAACGAGGCCGGCAGCAACATCAAGACCCTCTACCGCATTCTGGACGACCGGGTGGAAGCGCTGGAATTCACCGTCCACGAAAACAGCGCCGTCACCGGCGTCCCCCTGAGCAGCCTGTCCCTGAAACCCAATCTGCTGCTGTGCTGCATCGCCCGGGGCGACCGGATCATCATTCCCCGGGGCGGCGACACCATCCAGGTGGGCGACACCGTCATTGTGGTGACCCTGCAGCATGGCCTCCATGACCTGCGGGACATTGCGGCCGGACAAGGGAGCGCACGCCGATGAATTATGCTGTTGTTTTCCGGCTTTTGGGCTATATTCTGCTGTGCGAGGGCGGCCTGCTGTGCCTGCCGGCCCTGGTCAGCGCCCTGTACGGCGAATGGGATATCCTGTGGATTTTCCTTTTCACCGTGGCCCTCTGCTTTGTGATCGGCCTTTCCCTCACCTTCCTGAAACCCCGCAGCAAAATCTTCCATATGCGGGAGAGCTGCGCCACCGCCGCCCTGACCTGGATTGTCATCAGTATCATGGGCGCCATTCCCTTTGTGCTGTCGGGGGCCATCCCCAACCCCATCGAGGCTCTGTTTGAGACGGTGTCGGGCTTTACCACCACCGGCGCGTCGGTGCTGGCCGACGTGGAGAGCCTGCCCATGGGCATTTTGTTCTGGCGCAGCTTCACCCACTGGATCGGCGGCATGGGCATTCTGGTGTTTCTGCTGGCGGTGATGCCCCTGACCGGCGGCAGCCACGTCAACCTGATGAAGGCCGAAAGCCCTGGTCCCCAGGTGGAAAAGATGGTGCCCTCGGTCCAGGCCACCGCCAAAATCCTCTACACCATCTACCTGGGCATGACCGTTCTCCAGATTCTGTTCATGCTGGCGGGCGGCTGTCCCCTGATGGACTCCCTGCTGCTGACCTTCGGCACCGCAGGCACCGGCGGCTTCGGCGTCCTGAACGACAGCCTGGGCAGCTACTCCACCTACATCCAGGTGGTGGTCACCATCTTTATGATCCTGTTCGGCGTCAACTTCAGCGTCTATTTCTATCTGACCCGCCGCAAGTTCAAAAAGGCCTTCGCCATCGAGGAAGTCCGGTGGTATCTGGCGGTCATCGCCGCATCCATCCTGCTCATCAGCTGGAACATCCGGGACCTGTTCCCCAACTTCCTCACCGCGATGCAGCAGGCCGCTTTCCAGGTGGCCTCCATCATCACCACCACCGGCTTCTCCAGCTGCGACTTTGACCTGTGGCCCTCCTTCTCCAAAAGCATTTTGGTGGCCCTGATGTTCATTGGCGCCTGCGCCGGCAGTACCGGCGGCGGCATGAAGATCAGCCGTCTGATGGTTCTGGCCAAGAGCATCCGCAAAGAGGTGCTCCAAACCGTTCATCCCAACGCGGTCACCCCCATCCGGGTGGACGGCAAGCCCATCAACCACGAGACCCTCCGGTCCATCAACGTGTTCATAGCGGCCTACATCATCCTGTTTGCGTCGTCGGTGCTGCTGATCAGCCTGGATGGCTACGACTTCACCACCAACTTCACCGCCGTGGCCGCCACCTTCAACAACATCGGCCCCGGCCTGGCAGCCGTAGGTCCCACCGCCAACTTCTCCATCTACTCCGGCTTTTCCA
Organism: Faecalibacterium sp. An77; assembly: GCF_002161315.1. Taxonomy (NCBI): domain Bacteria; kingdom Bacillati; phylum Bacillota; class Clostridia; order Eubacteriales; family Oscillospiraceae; genus Faecalibacterium; species Faecalibacterium sp. An77. The sequence goes on along the minus strand of NZ_NFHK01000007.1, from coordinate 21,569 downwards.
AGCTGGTGCTGACCTTCGACATGCTGGCCGGACGTCTGGAGCTGTTCCCCCTGCTGCTCCTGTTCGCCCCCGAGACTTGGAAAAAATTCTAATCCGCTTTTCTGCGCCCTCTGCCCGACGGCAGGGGGCTTTTTTTGGGGCCCAAAACAAAAAATCCGCCCATTCCTGCCGATATCCGGCACGGAACAGCGGATTTTTCTCAGATTCAGATCAGGGCCGCCCCCGAATGGGCCGGCAGCTGGCTCCCCTCCATCATGCTCTGCACCAGGCTGGGCAGGGCGGTCAGGTCTCCGTCGGTCACCCGCAGGGCGGCCGCCAGACCCGCCAGGGCCACCACCCCCAGCACAAAGGCCAGGCGCACCGGCCAGCGGCGGCGATGCGCCTGCGGCGCCGGGAGGCTTGTCTCTGTTGAGGCGGAGGATTCCGGCGTTTCGTCCTCCCCAGGGGCAGCGGATTCGGCGGGGGCCGCCTGGGCCTCCCACAGGGGGCCGGGCCGTTTGCCCCGGGGCACAAAGCACACTTCCGGGGACTGTCGGCGGCCTTCGGCAGCACGGCGCAGGATATCCAGCAGCCACAGGGCAGGATTTTCCCCCGCGCCGGCCAGATAGAACCAGCTGCCCTTTCGGCCGGCCACCGCCACCAGGGTGCGCTCCTCCATCGAAAGAGCCCCCGCTGCCAGGTCGGCCTTTGTCACCTTGAGGGTTGCCCGCAGGCGGTCCAGCTCCCGGGCCACCGGACCGGCGGTTCCCTTTTTGTCCCGCCGGAGGGCCAGGGCCTCGATTCGCGCGGCGGCGTCAGGGTCCTCACAGCTGCCCGCCCCAAAGTCAAAGACGCGGTCTACCCCGTCCCGGCCTTCCAGCCGGGGGGCCAGCAGTTCCAGGGCCAGCTTGTCCCCGCAGGCCAGCAGACGGTCCCGCTTTACCAGAGCCCGGGCGGCACAATCGGCCAGGGTCTGTTCCCCTGTGCCGTACAGCCCCGCCCGAAAGGTCCGGCGCAGCCGTCCCTCCGCCTTGTGCAGCGCGGGGGCCGGGGCCGTCAGGGCCAGAAGGGTTTCGGGCCCCTGGGACCGGCTCTCCACCTGGGTCAGGCCATACCGGCCCGCCAGGCCGGAGGCGGCCCGGCACACCTCCGCCTCCTGCACACCAAAAAACCGGAGCACCCAGCTCTCATTTGCCCCATCCATCCTTGCATTCCTCCTGTCGCTTTCTGCGGTGCATCTGAAAGCCGGTCCGGCAAGGGTGATGGCGCGCTGAAGGGTTTCAGATGGACCTTATAAGATCAACGCCTGGTCCAGTGCCTCCAGCGCCTCAGGCCGGGTGCAGTCCTCGGCCGTCAGGCGGCAGCAGCCCGCCGGGGCCTTGCCCTGCATCAGCCGCAGGGCCAGCTCCAGGGCCGCATGGGCCGCCCGGGCCCGGACATTTTCCCGCCCCGAGCGGACGTAGTGGAATTTCTCCACCCAAACGCCGTCCTCCGTGGCACCGGCAATATAGACGGTGCCCACCGGGCGCACTTGGTCGCCGCCCCCCGGGCCTGCCAGCCCGGTGACCGAGACCGCCAGGTCCGCGCCGGCAGCCTGCCGGGCGCCCAGCGCCATCTGGGCCGCCACCGGTCCCGACACCACGTTGTAGCGCTCAATCACCGCCGGGTCCACCCCCAGCAGCCGGGCCTTGGCCTGTTCCCAATAGGTCACAAAGCCATAGCCGAACACGTGGCTTGCCCCCGGCACTGCGGTGAGCTGCTGGGCGATGAGGCCGCCGGTGCAGCTCTCGGCGGTGGCCAGGGTCATTCCCTTGGCCTCCAGGGTGTGGATCACGGTATGCGCCAAACCAGGTACATCTTCATCATACACCGCGTCGCCAAGAATATCATAGAACTTTTTGGCATATGCCCGGCACATGGCCTCCCCGTCCTGGTCGCTGGCCGCCCGGGCGGTGATGCGGATTTCGCTCTCGCCGGTCTTGCAGTAGATGGCCGCGGTGGGGTTGGGGCTGCTGAGCAGGTGTCGCACACGGTACTCGATCTCGCTCTCGCCCCCCAGAACCCGCAGCGTCAGGGAGTGCAGGGTGCAGTTCTGCCGGGCCAGCAGCCAGGGCCGGACCTGTTCCGCCCACATGGCTTTCATCTCGGCCGGCACCCCCGGCATCAGGACGGCGCAGCGGCCGTCCTGCTCAAACCAGGCCCCCGGCGCGGTGCCGTGGGCGTTGGGGATTTTCCGGCCGTGAACCGGCACCATGGCCTGTTTGCGGTTGTTGGGGGTGGTCTGACGGCCCATCCGGGTGAAAAAGCTCACGATCTTCTCCCACTCCTCGGGGTCAAAGACCAGCGTATCCCCGTAGCAGGCCGCCACCGTCTCCTTGGTCAGGTCGTCGTCGGTGGGCCCCAGCCCGCCGGTGAAAACCAGCAGGTCGCAGCGGTCCTTGGCCTCCCGCACCCAGTCGGCCAGCCGCTCATGGTTATCCCCCACGGTGCTCTGGCGCTGAACGGTGATGCCCAGCTGGGCCAGCTCCTGGCTGAGGAACTGGGCATTGGTATTCAGGATATTCCCCAGCAGCAGCTCGGTGCCCACGCTGATGATTTCTGCCGTCATGGCTCGGCCTCCCCTCAGTCTTCCAGCTCCAGCTCGTCGTTGATGCGGATGCGCAGCCGCTCGGTCTGGGCCGCCGCCTCGGCCTCCAGCTGGGCCAGGCCGGGCATGGCGGCCTCCGCCTCCAGAATCTCTTCCAGGGTGGGGCGGAGTTTGGGGTGGGGCGGGGTGAAGATGGTGCAGCAGTCCTCATAGGGCAGGATACTGGTCTCAAAGGTGCCGATGTGCCGGGCGGTCTCCACAATCTCGGTCTTGTCCATGCCGATCAGGGGGCGCAGCACCGGCAGGTCCTGGGCTGCATCGGTGCAGCGGAGGGCGTGGACGGTCTGGCTGGCCACCTGGGCCAGGCTCTCGCCGGTGATGAGGGCTTCGCAGCCCTGGCGCTGGGCGATCTGGCCCGCAATCCGCATCATGCTGCGGCGCATCAGAACGGTGAACAGCATGGCGGGGGCATTGTCCCGGATATACTCCTGGGGACGGGTATAGGGCACCACAAACAGGTTGCAGCTGCCGGTGTAGACGGTGGTGCGCTGGGCCAGGGCAATCACCTTGCGGCGGGCCCGCTCAGAGGTATAGGGAGGCGAGGCGAAGTGGATGTGATCCAGCGCCAGACCCCGCTTGGCCATACGGTAGGCCGCCACCGGGCTGTCAATGCCGCCCGACAGCATATTCAGGGCGCGGCCGCTGGTGCCCACCGGCAGACCGCCCTCGCCGGGGGTCTTGGGTCCGTGGACGTAGGCCCCGCGGTCCCGGATTTCCACAATCACCTTGCAGTCCGGGTTATGGACGTCCACCTTCAGCCGGGGATGCCGCTCCAGCAGATAGGCGCCCAGCTCCCGCATCAGGGCGGGGCTGTCCATGGGGAAGGTCTTGTCCGAGCGGCGGGCCTCCACCTTAAAGGTGACGGCATGGCGCAGGCTGTCTCCCAGATAGGACTCGGCGGTGCGGCAGATGGCATCAAAGTCCTTTTCACAGACGGCGCTGCGGCTGACTGCCGCCAGGCCGAACACCTTGCTCACCCGCTCAAAGGCCAGGTCCAGGTCGGCCCCGTCCTCCTCCGGCTCCATGTAAAAGGTGGACTGGGCGCACCAGACGTTGAACTTGCCGGCGTCCTTCAGCCGGAAGCGCAGAATTTTCATGAGGGCGGACTCAAACTGATTCCGGTTGAGGCCCTTGAGGGACATTTCGCCCTGGTAGCCAATGATTACTTCCTGCATATACATTCTCCTACTATAACAATCTGTCAAAACAAAAGCCAGTCCGGCCCGGGCCGGACCGGCCGTTTCCGGTTCCTTTAAAAGGACGCCAGGGTTTTCATGCCGGCCTCAAACCGCTCCAGGAAGGCGTCCACATCCTCGGGGGTGTTGTCGGCGCAGAAGGACACCCGGATGGCGGTGTCGATGGCCCGATCGCTGCGGCCCATGACCGCCAGGGTATGGCTGGGCTCGCCCCGGCCGCAGGCCGACGCCGAGGAGACATACACCTTCGCCTCGGCCAGCCAGGCCAGCATGGTCTCGCTCTTGATCCGGTTCTGGCTGAAATTCAGGATTTCAGGCACGCCGTCGGCGGGGCTGTTGATCTCCACCGTGGGGAAGGCCGCCAGCCCGGCCCGCAGCCGGTCATTCAGCTCCCGCACACGGGCGGTGCGCTCCCGCAGGGTGGGGGCCAGCTTTTGGGCGGCCGCCGCCAGGCCCAGGGCATAGGGCAGGTTCTCGGTGCCGGGCCGGATGCCCCGCTCCTGCTCACCTCCCAGATAGGGCGGCCGGAAGCTCTGGATCAGCTTGTCGCTGAGGAACAGGCCGCCCACCCCTTTGGGGGCGTGAATCTTGTGGCCGCTGACGGTGAAACTGTCGATGCCGCTGTCCGCCAGTTTGACCGGCAGCCGCATCCAGGCCTGGACGCCGTCCACGTGGACCATCACCCGGGAGTTGATCTTTTTGGCCTCCCGGGCCAGGCGCTCCACGTCGCAGCGGGCGCCGGTCTCGTTGTTCACCATCATGCAGGCCACCAGGACGGTGGAACGGTCCACCTGTTCCAGCATCCGGTCCACATCCAGCCGGCCATCGGTCTCAGGCGGCACAAACACCACCTGCCAGCCGCTGGAAGCCAGCTGCTCCAGAGGACGGCGGACGCTGGGATGCTCAAACCCCGAGCAGATGATCTTTTTGCCAAAGGTCTTGGTGAGAGCGCCGCCCAGCAGGGCCAGGTTGTTTCCCTCGCTGCCGCAGGAGGTGAAGTAAAACTCTTTGCTCTTGCAGCCGATGGTGCGGGCCAGAGCGGCCCGGGCATGGCCGAGAGCCGCCTCGCTCTCGGCGCCGGGCCGGTAGAGGGAGGAGGGATTGGCCCAGTGCTCCAGCATGGCGGTATGGATGACATCGGCCACCGCGGGGTCCACGATGGTGGTGGCCGCGTTGTCCAGATAATGCAGCGAAGGGTCTGTGCGCATCAAATTACCTGCTTTCTGTCAAGAATTCCTATTTTATAAGTATAGCATAAATCAAGCCAGGAAGAAAGGCCCCGCCGCCCCCTGGCAAAATTCACCTGCCGCCTTGCGCGGCGGTGGCGGGCGCTGTATAATAGAATCAATCATCAAAAGTCCCCGGGAAACCGGGGCAAGGAGGACCCTATGGCAGACTATCAGGAATACCGCCGCCATGTTCTGCACAGGCGGTGGCGCAGGACGTTTTCCACCGTGCTGGCGTTTCTGATGCTGGTGCTGCTGTGCGGCGTATGGGTGCTGTGGCGTCAGCTCTACCCCACCCGCCGCGAAAACAAAACGCCCCAGGTCACCCTGCTGGAACAGACCCTGCCCAGCACCGAATGGCGTACCCTCAGCTACACCCGTCAGACCAGCCTCACCGTCCAGAAACTGACCGACGGCATCACCACCGCCATGGATTTCCGGCTGGCGTCCATGCCCGAAACCCAGACCGCGCCGGTGGACCTGAGCTATTTTGACAACGCCGTCTTTCTGGGAGACAGCCTGACCCAGGGCCTGCAGATCTACGACACCGGCCTTCCCAACGCCCACTATTGTGCTTACCGCGGGGTAGGCCCCAGCGCAGTGGTCAACGGCACCACCTGCACCCGGGTGGACGGCGTCCAGGAAGTGCCGCTGGATGCAATGGTATCTTATGCCCCCGAATCTGTGTACATTCTGCTGGGCACCAACGTCCTGACCCAGGACACCGACTACACCAGTTTCCTCAACTACTACAGCCTGATGCTGGACCGCATCCGGAACCTTTTGCCGGACGCGGACATCTATGTCCAGTCCATCACGCCGGTGCGCCCCGAGGTCAGCGCCGACGCCAAGCACGCCGGCATGTATGCCGAGCGGTTCATCCGGGTGAACAATGACCTGGCGGCCCTGGCGGTGGAGAAGGGCTGCTACTTCCTGGATCTTTGGGAGGTGCTGGCGGACGAAAACGGCGACCTGAAAGCCGAATACGCCCAGCCCGACGGCTACCATCTGTTGCCTGCGGGCTATACCGCCTGGGTGGAGTACCTGCGCACCCATGTGGCCCACAATGACATTGTGAATCCCACCGAGGAACAGGTCCAGACCGCTGAGGCCGGCGTCCAGACCGAAAGTCTCCCCGCCGCAGCCAGCATCCCGGCCTGATTTCCCCTCACAGCACAAACAAAAAGGACAGCGCGTCATCCGACCGCTGTCCCTTTTCTTTTGTGGTTTTTGTTACCGCTTGGCGATGCACTCGATCTCCAGCTTGGCGCCCTTGGGGATGGCGGCCACCTGCACGCAGCTGCGGGCGGGGTAGGGCTCGCTGAAGGCCTGGGCGTAGACCTGGTTCACCGCGGCGAAATCATTGATGTCGGCCAGGAAAATCACCGTCTTGACCACGTTGGCCATAGTGAGGCCGGCCTCAGCCAGAATGGCCTTGATGTTGGCCAGGCTCTGGGCGGCCTGCTCCTCCACGGTGTCAGCCATCAAACCGGTGGCAGGGTTCACAGGAATCTGACCCGACACAAAGACCAGATCCCCCAGGTCCAGAGCCTGGCTGTAGGGACCGATGGCGGCGGGTGCGTTGGAAGTGGAAACAACGTTCATGGTAAGTTCTCCTTTTTCGGCAGGCTTGCGCCTGGGTGATGTATATTCGTCGAATGAAAGCCCCTGTCGAAGCAGAACGGCCCGGCCCATCACGCTGGACTCACAGGGCCGCAGGCCGGGAGCCTTATAAAGCTACCGGGAAACTGTCCCCTTTCGCCTGACCTGCTTCTGCGGCTGTCTGCCCATTTTCTCTCAAAAGCAGACGCAAAGACCGAAAAATCAGACTGGCACGACGCTGGACTCACAGGGCCGCAGGCCGGGAACCTCCTAAAGCGGCTGGAACCTTATCGCCGGCAGGGCCTTGTGAGGACCACAGCAGTCAGCGGTACCAGGTGAAGCTTTTTGCCAAGCTTTTTCTCGAAAAAGCGGGGTCAGGTGCGTTCGGCGACCAGCTGGAAACCGGCCTTGGCCAGCTCGGTGCGGATCTGCTCGATCTGGGCGGCGTCGCGGGTCTCCATGCCCAGCTTGAGGAAGCAGCTGGAGATGGGCATGTCGGGATCGGAACCGTCGTACTGAACCGATACCACGTTGCCGCCGCACTCGGCCACAATCCGGGATACCTTGGTCAGCTGGCCCGGCTTGTCCTCCAGGGCAATGGTCAGATTGGACTTCCGCCCGCTCATCACCAGACCGCGGGTGATGACACGGCTGAGGATGTTGACGTCAATGTTGCCGCCCGACACCACACAGACCACTTTCTTGCCCTGAATGGGCAGCTTGTGGAACAGAGCCGCCGCCACCGGCACCGCGCCGGCTCCCTCGGCCACCAGCTTCTGGTTCTCCATCAGGGAGAGGATGGCCGCTGCGATTTCGTCCTCGCTGACGGTGACCACCTCGTCCACGTACTTTTCGCACATTTCATAGGTCAGCTCGCCGGGGGTCTTGACCTGGATGCCGTCCGCAAAGGTGGAAGCGGTGTCCAGGGTCTGATACTTGTGCTGCCGCACCGACTGGTACATGCTGGGCGCGCCCGCCGCCTGGACGCCGTAGACCTTTACCTCGGGCCGCAGGGACTTGATGGTGAAGGCGATGCCGGCAATCAGGCCGCCGCCGCCGATGGGCACAATCACTGCGTCCAGGTCGGGCAGCTGGTCCAGAATCTCCAGACCGATGGTGCCCTGCCCTGCGATGACCAGCTCGTCGTCGTAGGGATGAATGAAGGTCATGCCGGTCTCGGCCTGGAGCTCCACCGCCTTGTCGTGGGCGTCGTCGTAGGTGCCCGGCACCAGACAGACCTCAGCGCCCAGGTTCTTGGTATTCTCCACCTTCATGATGGGGGCGCCGTCCGGCATGCAGACAATGCTCTTGATCCCACGGCGGGTGGCGGCCAGGGCCACGCCCTGGGCGTGGTTGCCCGCCGAACAGGCAATGACGCCCCGGCTGCGCTCCTCTTCCGACAACTGGCTGATCTTATAATAGGCGCCCCGCACCTTGAAACTGCCGGTCACCTGGAGATTCTCGGTTTTCAGGTAGATATGGCAGTCCTTGGACAGCAGAGGTGCCTCGATCAGGTCGGTGCGGCGGGCGATGTCCTTCAGCACAAAGGCGGCGTGGTAGATTTTATCCAGTGTAAGCATAATCCCTCTCCCAACAAAATACAGGGCCGGGACGCCCTGTGTCTCTTTCTGTAAAAAGGTCTGATAGACACCAGTATAGATTACATAAACTGTTTTGTCAAATGAAATCCTTTCACGACGCATTCCGGCTACCGCCGCCGGGGACGCAGACCGGCCCCCTCCAAACGACAAAGGCCCCCATCCGAGCCGCATCGGACAGGGGCCTTTGTCTCAAATAACAGGAAATCGCAGCGTTCAGTCCATCGCCTGAAGGATGGCGTCGCCCATGGCGGCGCAGCCCAGGCAGGTGCAGCCTTCGCTCATGTTGTCGGCGGTGCGCAGGCCGGCGTCCAGCACCTTGCCCACGGCCGCCTCAATGCAGTCGGCCTCGGCCGCCATCCCGAAGCTGTAGCGCAGCATCATGGCTGCCGACAGGATGCAGGCGGTGGGGTTGACCACGTCTTTGCCGGCAATGTCGGGGGCCGAGCCGTGGATGGGCTCATAGAGGCCCCGGGTCCCCTCGCCCAGGGAGGAGGAGGGAATCATGCCGATGGAACCGGTAATCATGGAAGCCTCATCCGACAGGATGTCGCCGAACATATTCTCGGTGACGATGACGTCGAACTGGGCGGGATTCTTGACGATCTGCATGGCGCAGTTGTCCACGAACATCTCGCTGTACTCCACATCGGGATACTCAGCCTGGAGGCGGTGCATCACCGCACGCCACAGGCGGCTGGTGTCCAGAACGTTGGCTTTATCCACACAGCACAGCTTCTTGCGGCGCTTCTGAGCCGTCTCAAAGCCGATGCGGCCGATCCGCTCAATCTCGTGCTCGGAATAGGGCATCAGGTCCACCGCCTGCTTTTCGCCGCTGGGCAGGGTGTCGGTGCGGTGCTCGCCGAAATAGACGCCGCCGGTCAGCTCCCGCACAATGATGAAGTCAATCCCCTGGGCCACAATCTCGGGCTTGAGGGGGCTGGCCGGGGCCAGCTGGGGCCAGATTTTGGCCGGGCGGCTGTTGGAGTACAGGCCCATGCCGGCCCGCAGGCGCAGCAGGCCCTTTTCAGGGCGCTTGTCGCCGGGCATTCCCTCCCACTTGGGGCCGCCCACCGCGCCCAGCAGAACGCTGTCGGCGGCCAGGCATTTGTCCAGCTCGTGCTGGGGCAGCGGGTCGCCGTATTTGTCGATGGCCTCGCCGCCCATGGCGGTGTCAATGTAGTGGAAGGTGTGGCCGTATTTCTCGGCGACCTTATCCAGCACCCGCAGGGCCTGGCGGACAATCTCGGGGCTGGCGCAGTCGCCCCAGATGACGGCAATGTTCTTTTCCATGGCGGTATCCCTTTCTTACTTGGCGTTCTTGGCCTGGATGGAGTTCATCAGGCCGCCGGCGGCGATGATCTCCTGGATGAAGGGCGGGAACGGCTCGGCCTGAAAGACCGCGCCGGTGGTCTCGTCGGTGATGACGCCAGTGTCAAAGTCCACGCTCACCAGGTCGCCGGCCTCGATGGCCTCGGCGGCTGCCTCACACTCCAGGATGGGCAGGCCGATGTTGATGCTGTTGCGGTAGAAAATCCGTGCAAAGCTCTTGGCGATGACCACCGAGATGCCGCTGGTCTTGATGCACAGGGGTGCGTGTTCCCGGGAGGAGCCGCAGCCGAAGTTCCAGCCGCCCACCATCACGTCCCCGGGCTGAACCTTGGCGACAAATTCCTTGTCGATGTCCTCCATGCAGTGGGAGGCCAGCTCTTTGGCGTCCTGGGTGTTCAGGTAGCGGGCCGGGATGATGACGTCGGTGTCCACGTTGTCGGGATATTTGAAAACATGACCTTTCGCGTTCATTGCAGTGTACTCCTTTCGTCGTCAGACCGTGCGGGGGTCGGTGATATAGCCGGTGAGGGCCGAGGCGGCTGCCGTGGCCGGGCTGGCCAGGTAGACCTCGCTCTTGACGTGGCCCATGCGGCCCACGAAGTTGCGGTTGGTGGTGGAGACGCAGCGCTCGCCCTCGGCCAGGATGCCCATGTAGCCGCCCAGGCAGGGGCCGCAGGTGGGGGTGGAGACGATGCAGCCTGCATCGATGAAGGCCTCGGCCCAGCCGCGGCGGATGCACTCTTTATAGACTGCCATGGTGGCCGGAATGATGATGCCCCGAACGCCCTTGGCGATGTGCTTGCCCTTGAGGATGTTGTAGGCGGCCTCCATGTCCTCCAGACGGCCGTTGGTGCAGCTGCCGATCACCACCTGATCGATCTTGATGTCGCCGCCCTCGCTGGCGGGGTGGGTGTTCTCGGGCAGGTGGGGATAGCTGACGGTGGGCACCAGGGCGGACAGGTCAATCTCGATGGTCTGCTCGTACTCGGCGTCGGGATCTGCCTCGTAGTAGACAGGGGTGCGCTGGCTGCGGCCGGCCAGATAGGCCTTGGTCACCTCGTCCACCGGGAAGATGCCGTTCTTGGCGCCGGCCTCAATGGCCATGTTGCAGACGCACAGACGGTCCTCCATGGTGAGGCTGGCCACGCCGGGGCCGGTGAACTCCATGGACTTGTACAGAGCGCCGTCCACACCGATCTGGCCGATGATGGAGAGGATCAGGTCCTTGCCCGAGACCCGCTCGGGAAGCGAGCCGGTGAGGACGAACCGGATGGCGGCGGGCACCTTGAACCATGCCATGCCGGTGGCCATGCCGGCGGCCATGTCGGTGGAGCCCACGCCGGTGGAGAAGGCGCCCAGAGCGCCGTAGGTGCAGGTGTGGCTGTCGGCGCCGATGATGCAGTCGCCGGCGGTGACGATGCCTTTTTCGGGCAGGAGGGCGTGTTCAATGCCCATTTCGCCCACGTCGTAGAAGTTGAGGATGTCGTATTTGTTGGCGAAGGTGCGGCACTGCTTGGACTGGGTGGCGCTCTTGATGTCCTTGTTGGGGACGAAGTGGTCCAGGACGATGGCGATGTGCTCCTTGTCGAACACGCTGTCAAAGCCGGCCTTCTCAAACTCGTTGATGGCCACCGGGGTGGTGATGTCATTGCCCAGGACGATGTCCAGCTTGGCGTTGATGAGCTGGCCGGCCTTGACCTGCTCCAGGCCCGCGTGAGCGGCCAGAATCTTCTGCGTCAGAGTCATTCCCATGATATGGTTCTCCCTTCATCCATTCTCACTTGTTGTTGATGGCCGACACCAGCGCCCGGATACCGGCCACAATGATGTCGGTGTCGGTGCCGGCGCCCCAGGTGGTGGTGCCGTCGCCCCAGACCAGGCCCACATAGGAGGCGGCGCGGGAAGTGGAGCCGCCGTCCAGGCTGTGCTCAGAGTACTGCTCCAGGTGGAAGTCCATGCCGGTGGCGGTCTGGATGGCGTTGGCCACAGCGTCCAGACGGCCGTTGCCGATGGCCACCACTTCGCGGGTGGAGCCGTTCATCTCCAGGGTGACCGATGCGGTGATGCCGCTCTTCTGGATGAAGTGGGCCTCGGCCACGTTGAGGGGTTTCTGCTTGTTGAGGTATTCCTGCTCAAAGATGCGGCAGACCTCGGCGGCGGACAGTTCCTTGTGGCTGTGGTCGGACACGGCCTTGACCTTGTAGCCCAGGTCCTCCCGCATTTTGGCGGGCAGGTTGTAGCCGAAGTTCTGTTCTAGCACAAAGCCGATGCCGCCCTTGCCGCTCTGGCTGTTGATGCGGATGACGTCGGCGTCGTAGGTACGGCCGATGTCGTGGGGATCGATGGGGATATAGGGGCAGGTCCAGCGGTGCTCGCCGTTGGCCTTGCGGTAGTTCATGCCCTTGGCGATGGCGTCCTGATGGCTGCCCGAGAAGGCGGCGAACACCAGCTGGCCGGCGTAGGGGCTGCGCTCATAGACGTGCATCCGGGTGACCCGCTCGTAGGTCTCGCAGATGGCGGGCAGGTCGGAGAAGTCCAGCTTGGGGTCCACGCCGTGGCTGTACATATTCAGGGCCAGAGTGATGGCGTCCACGTTGCCGGTGCGCTCGCCGTTGCCGAACAGGCAGCACTCGATTCGCTGGGCGCCCGCCAGGACGGCCAGCTCGGCGCAGGCCACGCCGGTGCCGCGGTCGTTGTGGGGATGGGTGGAGAGGATGACGCTGTCCCGGTTGTGGAGGTGGGCCGAGCAGTACTCGATCTGGCTGGCGTAGACGTGGGGCATGCTCATCTCCACCGTGACCGGCAGGTTGATGATCATGGGACGGTCGGGGGTGGGTTCCATGATGTCGATGACGGCGTTGCAGACTTCCAGAGCGTAGTCGGGCTCGGTGCCGGTGAAGCTCTCGGGGCTGTACTCAAACAGGAAGTTGCCCTCATATTCCTCGCTCAGCTGTTTGACCAGCTTGGCGCCGTCGATGGCGATCTGTTTGATCTCATCCTTGGACTTGTGGAACACCTGTTCCCGCTGGGCCACCGAGGTGGAGTTGTAGAAGTGGATGACGGCCCGGGGAGCGCCCTTGACGGCCTCGAAGGTACGGCGGATGATGTGGTCGCGGCACTGGGTCAGAACCTGGACGGTGACGTCCTCGGGGATCATGTTCTGCTCAATCAAAGTCCGCAGGAACTCATACTCGGTCTCGCTGGCGGCGGGGAAACCCACCTCGATCTCCTTGAAGCCGATCTTAACCAGCATCTGGAAGAACTCGATTTTTTCCTCCAGGCTCATGGGGACGATCAAAGCCTGGTTGCCGTCCCGCAGGTCCACGCTGCAGAAGGCGGGGGCGGTCTCGATGTGGTCTTTCTTGACCCAGCTGTCATAGCCGGCGGGTGCGGGGTAGTATCCGGGTGCGTACTTGGTGGCGTCCATCATAGCGGTATCCTCCTAAACGATGCGTAAAATACGTTGAATCCCTGGCTGCGCATACAAAAAGGCCCTCGTCGCTCAGGGGGCGAAAGCCCTGAGAGACGAGAGCCTGTAAGTTCTTTTACAGGGCACCCGTGGTACCACTCTCTTTGCCGCAGATGATGCGGCCGCTCGACACGATCAGCCAGCCATTGGCGGCGAATCGCTGCCCCAATAACGGTGGGCATCCGTCGAAGCCTACTGGAAATGATCGTTCAGCTTCGCTGCTCAGGGGCCAGTAGCCGAAAGTTCCCACACCGCCTTACACCACCCGGCGGCTCTCTGCAAGCGGGACATCCTTCGATTTTTCCCCGTCAGCGCATTTGGTTGATTGCTAACATTGCGCTTATTTTATCACTCTACGCTCCTAAAGTCAACCCCCGACTTTTCCGCTTTTTTGAAAAAAAGCTTGGCAAAAAACTTCACTGGGTACCATACACTTTCCGGGTCTCCGACACTTCCGCGGGGCCTCTACGCCCAGGCTCGCACCCGGCGTTTGGGGCTGTGCCCCGGTACGATGCAAACAAACTCAAAACCTGATTTTACAGGTCAAGCATTGTCATCCGCTCTAGAAGGCTCCCGGCGTTTGGGGCTGCGCCCCGGTACGATGCAAACGGACCCAAAACCTGATTTTACAAGTCAAGCATTGTCATCCGCTCTAGAAGGCTCCCGACGTCTGGGGCTGTGCCCCGGTTCGATGCAAACGGACTCAAAACCTGATTTTACAGGTCAAGCATTGTCAGCCGCTTTAGAAGGCTCCCGGCGTTTGCGTCTGTGGCGCGATGCGATATAAGGTTTTCCCTGGCCTGATTTCATCGTACTGCCGACTTCTTTGATCCGCACAGGGCCGCCGGCCGGGAACCTCATAAAGCGATAAAGCGACCAAAACCCAACCTCCGGCAGGACCTGGTGAGGACTGCATCAGTCAACGGTACCAGATGAATCAGTCCCCACAAAACCATGCATCGTACCGCGCCGCAGGCGCAAACGTCGTGTGAGCAAGGCATGTTTGCCGCCGGCGGGGGTGTATAAAGAGCGGCCAGAGTTCATGGTACCCAGTAAAGCTTTTTGCCAAGCTTTTTCTCGAAAAAGCGGGGTGATTTGTAAAGTTTGCATTATCCGAAACCGCTTTTTCTGGTGTTGTCTGATTCTGAATTCCCCCAAAATTTACCGTCATATTTAACTGTATATCACCAATTATTCAATTTTCCGTTTTGTCTTGTTCTTTCTGCTGTCGTCTGTGTATGTTGCGGTTTTTCTGGTAGATGTTGCGGTTTTTGTTGCGGTCAAAATTTTGACCCCCGCCGGGGATAGACCGATAAATGACCAAAAGAAACTCCAAACACAAAAGGACGCCGGTCCCCTGTGAGGCTGGCGTCCTTCTTTTCAGGCTTTCTTTTCTTCCGGTTTGGGCTGCTGGAGAGCACTCCAGACCATCGAGGCGGCCCGGTTGGCTGCTGTCTGGTTTGTATGCGTGTAAACAGCCAGGGTTGTGGATATCTGCGCATGGCCCAGACACTGGGCGACGGCGGCCACGTCTGCCCCCTGTGCTATAGCAAGGCTGGCGAAGCTGTGCCGCAGCTTGTGGGCGTGAAAGTCCTCTATCCCGTACCGCTTGCCCATCTGGGCAAAATGGGCTGTAATGCTGTTGGGGTTCATGGGTTCGGTGCTGTGTGGCCGGGCAAATACCCACCGCACGGTGACCGGTTGCTCCTGGCGAAGCTGGCGCAGCAGGTCCAGCACATCGGGCGGAACCAGGACGGCCCGTTCTCTGCCGGTTTTGGGGGTGGTGGTGTATGTGCCGCCTTTGCAGGGCTGGAGATTGCGCCGGATGGTTATTTCCCCTGTGTCAAAGTTCACACAGTCCCATTGCAGCCCGGCGGCCTCCCCCCGGCGGATACCGGTAGAGGCCAAAAGCAGCACCAACGCCCGCCAGGTCAGCGGCTCCCGCTGGATGGCCTGGAAGATCGCCTGTAGTTCATCCGCCGTATATGCCAGCTCCTGCCGCTCTATTTTGGTATCTTTGGACGCCGCCGGGCGGCGCGCCTTTTTCATGGGGTCATGTTCCAAAAGGCCGTCCTGGACAGCCGCTTCAAGGATCGCCCCCGTGATAATCCACACCAGTTCCTGCGTGGCCTCTGCATACCCTTCAGCCTGGACGTTATAAAACAGGGCCGTCAGCATGGGCGGGGTTATCTCCCCCAGCAAGCTAGGCCCCAGCGCCGGCAGGATATGCAGCCGCAGGGCGCTTTCATATACCCGCATGGTATTGCGGGCACTGCTGGCCCGCTTCTGGGGCAGCCATACCCGTTCGGTATACTGGGCGAATGTCTGGACCTTTGCAGCCTTTGCGGCGGCCCGGCGGGCTTCTTCCTGGCGTTCCCCGCGGATCAGCACCCGCCCGCCTTTTAAATCGTTTTCCAGCTGGGCGGCAAACTTCCTCAGTTCCCGCTGTGTGGTTTTCGCGCTCCATGTGGGTTCCGGCCTGAATGTGCGATACACCCGGTGGCCTCTGCCGTCGCTGGCCTGGACCTGGTAGACGGTGCGGCCTTTGCTGTCGGTTTTCTGTTTAATGCTGGCCATCCGGTTCAGACCCCCCTTCGACAGTTTCATAGTCGATGCTTTGTTCTTCCGGCCCGTCAATCCGCCATGAGACCGGCAACGTAATCCCCGGGCTTCGATACCTGGCAATCTCAACTAATTCTCTAACCCGCTCAAGTGCTACCTTTTGACCTTCAAGATTAAGCATCTGAACCGCTTCACTTATTAGGTCAAGATTTTCCTCTTCTGTCCATAAATCAAAATTTTCTAGTTGGTCAATTTCTTTGAAAGAAAGAGAATTGCGAACCTTGTCAAAATAATTTTGGTTTTCTGCAGGAGTTGGTAGAAAATAAGTGATATTCGTTTCGAGCGTTTCCGCTATTTTCCGAAGTGTGTCAATTCGAGGTTCGCGCAATCCTTTTTCATATTGTCGTATAGTAATGGGTGCAAGACCCACCTTTGCAGCAAGTTCGGCCTGTGTCAGACCAGCCCTATGCCGCTCTATTGCAATTCGCCTGCCGATCGTGGCCGCCGCGTTGTTACGTGGTTTCATATCATTGCCCCCTTGAAAGCAGTATACCACGCTTTCTACTCCGATTCAATACGAATCCTGTGCGTACACTTGACAGATTCGCAATGAATCGCTATAATGCGTTACAGGGATTCAAATTGAATCGGATGTGATTCAGACGAAACTCAGCAAACGAAAAATGGAAATAGCCCTTGCAAAGTCCGGACTGTCGAGTTATGCACAGCTGGCCCGCAAAATGGGATGCAATGCACAGAGCCTGTATACCACGATGAGTCGCAATAATTGTCGACCCGCTACCGTTGGCAAAATCGCCAATGCGCTGGAAGTACCGGTGGAGGATTTGGTGGAGGTGACGAACGAATGAGAAAACGAAACGCAGCACCTGACGCCCCTTTTCAGCGCCCGGCGGATGCGGCCCGGATTACTGGTATTCCTGTTTCGCACATCCGGGCGGGCACCCGTGACGGCTCTATTCCCTGTCAGTGGTTTGGCCGGTCTTGCCTGGTAAATATGCCGGCATACCTGCGGCAACTGGGGGTTACAGAGGCCGCCGGAACAGAAATCAGCACCGGGCCAGAGAGTCCCGGCGATAAATGAGCACAAAAAAGCCGCCCTTGCGTTTTCCACGCACGGACGGCAGCTGACGGCCTATCAGCACCATAAAACTTGTTTTTATTTTATCACACATGGAGACCAAAACCAAGTGAAAATTGCAGACTTTTTACATACAAAGTCCCGGCTTTCACCCAAGCATAATGTTCGGGGGTAAAGATGGGAGACGACCGAAAAAATGAGCCGAGAGACTATTTTTTGATGCTCCCGGCCAGCGTTGCCCGGCGATGGTTTAACCCGGCGGTATTGTATGCCGAAATACTTTCACTGTCTCGGAACGGGACTTGCGTGGCCTCTGACGCTTTTTTTGCAGAACGGTACAGTGTCGACCAGAGAACAGTAAGAAATGCGCTCAAGAGTCTTGAGTCTGCCGGACTGATTGAGAGAAAGCGAGCCGGATCAGCGGCCCGGGAAATCATCGTCAAGGGCGAACTTGTGGACGGAAAAAATCTTCCGATTACCCGGAAAAATCTTTCCGATGACGCGGAAAAAATTTTCCGAATAGTAATATAAGCTTAGTAAATAGCTTAAGCAAGCAGGCATTGCCCACAGATCAAGAGGTTTTTCAATATGCCCAAAAGATTGGGCTGGCTATGGACGCCGCCGAACGGTTTATCCGGCAGATGGAGGCTGACGGCTGGCAGATTGATGGGCAACCGGTCAGAAGCTGGAAAGCTTTATTGAAAAGCCGCTTGCAGTGGCAGACAGAAAACGAAAATGGAGGAGTGACCCAAAATGAGCCAAAACCAGAGCCAGAACGGCGCTTTGGAATCCACTTGTAAAGTCCCGTACACGCTCACGCTTGCCCAACGAATGAACCAGCACGACCCGAAGCGATACCCGGACAACCCGTGTCCCTCTTGCAACGGGTCCGGCTGGCTATATGAATATGCCTTTGAGGACCCGACGGGGGTCAAAGCGGGGGACCAGGGGTGCCGCGTGCCTTGCCCTGTCTGCTACGACCGCAAACACGCCGCAAAGAACCGCCTTGCTTCTGGCCTTCCTGAAGAGCTGAAGAATAAAACTTTGAAAGGCTTTGAATGTTCTGAACCCTGGCAACGGCAGGCCCTTGAAGCTGCTGTATCTTTCGCCAAAAACCCGGAGGGGCTGCTCTTCCTTGGTGGGCAAAGTGGGTGCGGGAAGTCCCATCTGGCCGCCGGGATTATCTACCATGTATCCGAAAGCGGCTCCCAGCCCCCGCTTTATTACAGCTGGCCGGAGCTGCTGGCAGCCGTCCGGCGGTCAAGCCGAAACTGGCGGGCCGATGATGTTCGGGACCTTGTGAAAGATTGTCGGGCAGTCGTTGTCCTGGATGATTTTTTAGCGGCACCGAATGGCCGTCCATCTACTGCCGCACTCGAAACCGCGTTTGAAATTATCAGCGCCCGAACCGCCAACAAGCGGCCAACCGTGCTGGCCAGCCCTTATACTGCTGAAGGGATTAACGGATTTTATTCCGTTTTGTTCAAGAAAATTTCCCGCGCCGCCGGGGATCGCTTGATTTCCATTGACCCGGACGAAAGAAAGGATTTTTCGATGGCGAAAGTCGTTTGATACAAAGACAACAGATCAGGCCGCCCGCAGCTGGAAGCCGCCAAAAAATAGCCACAGCGGCGCATAAACGCCGATTGTATTTGAGAAAGCGAGGATTACTATGTTTTACCTGAAAGACAACGAAAAGAAGCTCCCCATTACCTGCGACAACGTCTATACCACCTGTCCCCAGTGTGGCCGGGAGCACAAGGTTGACTTGGAGGAAATTCTGGAAAGTGGGGAGCATGACCTGGACACCACACAGGTTTATTGCGAAGAATGCTCGGCAGAACGTCAGGCCAACCGGCAGAACGCGACCCCCGGCGGCGCTTACGAAACGGTGCAGGCCATTGCCCAGTGATTCCGAGTAGACGTGAAAGTGGTGCAGGACATTGTCCGCGGCGGCATGGCAGCCGGCCTTTCTGCGAATGCCTGTTTTCTGGGGGCGCGGCTGGCGTTGTCTATGGCGACCGGCGACAGTGAGCTTTTCAGCGTCGAGGAAATGGCCGATTCTCTGGGCTGTTCCGTTGAAGAGATGATGAATCAGCTTCATGCTGAAGGCGTCGAGCCTGTCACAGTGGCCACGTCTCCCATCTTCCGGGCGGTCATTGAAGAGGTGAAGCGGGAACGCGGCTTGAATGAGTAAGTGCACCGCCAGCAGATCGGCCCCGGCGGGTTATTGCGCAAGCCCACAAATAGAGGCCCGTAGACGCCGCAAAGCTTCAAGGTATGAAAGTTATATGCCGAATCCTTGAAAAACCTCTACAGAGGCCCGTAGCCGCCGCCGAGCGTGCTTTGATGGCTACGGACCAGAGCAAAAGGTAAAAACAGTGAGTCACCGCAAGCCCTTTGACCCTAAACAGAGGCCAGAGGGCTTTTCTTCATCATCCTTTTGTTTCAGCTGTGACGAGAGCAAAGACACCACAGAAAGGGGATCACAATGCGCACAGAGATTACATCGACCGACCGGCAGGCGGCAAACGCCGCCCTTGCAGCTCTGGCCGCCGCCGGGAACGGTTTTGCTTTGGGCCAGCTTTGGGAAATCAACCAGGATTTTGTGGGGCAGCAGGTGTGGAAGTGGTACACCCGAAACCAGGGCACCGCACAGGCGCACGGCCTGACGTTGGAGGACCTGAAACAAGAAGGCTTTTTTGCTGTACAGTACGCCGCAGAGCATTACAGCCCGGAAAAGGCAGCTTCACAACCTATCTGTCCTTGTCCCTTCAAGGGCAGATCAGCAAGGTGCTTCGGGGCGCACATATTCGCCTGGTAACCGCAGAGGATGGCCGGGAGGTTCAAGTTTCGGCCGACGTTCTGAACGGCTGTGCAAGCCTGGACACTCCCTTGAACGATGATGACGCGGGCGGGGACACGCTGGCCCTTGTCCAACCGGACCCGGCAGCGGCGGCAGCCTTTGCGGCGGCAGAGGACGATATTTGCAATAAAGAATTGCGGGCCATTCTGGAAAACGCTATTGACGAATTGCCAGCCCAGGAAGCGGCAGCCGTGCGGGGCGTTTGCCTGAATGAAAAAGCGCCGGCTGACGTTGCAGCCGCTGAAGGTGTCACCGTTAAGCAGATCAGCCAGGCCAAAACAAAAGCCCTGCGCAAGCTGGGCAAAAATCCGCAGATCAGGCGCTGGCATGATGCTGTTATTTCTGTGCAGGCGTGGCGCGGCACCGGCTGGGGCGCATGGAACCACAGCGGCAGCGTGGAAGAGCGCGCGGTCGAATACCTGGAAAGAAAGGAAGAACAAAGGGCAGAGGCCAAAAGGGCCGCACAGATGGCCCGGAGCCTGCGAGAAGAAGCGCGGAGCGAATAAACCCCAACAGGAAAGGCCGGTCCAGATTTGGGCGGGCCTTTTTCTGCGGGCGGCTTTATGTCAACCAACAGAAAAGCCCGCCGGCTGAGTGGATCAGCGCCCCGGCGGGGCAGGGGCCAGGGCTAGGGCTTTGGGG
Source organism: Faecalibacterium sp. An77 (assembly GCF_002161315.1). NCBI lineage: Bacteria > Bacillati > Bacillota > Clostridia > Eubacteriales > Oscillospiraceae > Faecalibacterium > Faecalibacterium sp. An77. Next base: position 1,351 of record NZ_NFHK01000007.1, on the reverse strand, counting down.
CTTATGCTGCTGGATCAGCGCCCCGGAACCGGTGAAAGGCGGCTTTTTAAAAGTACGATAAATAGGATTTTATTACACGACAACGCCCGCGCATAAGGCCGGGCGTCGGATTCCCGTTTTAGAAATCCGGTCAAACTTAAAACCATAGGCTAACCCGGTGAAACGCCGGTTTAGGATCGGCAGCACCCCGGCGGCATAAAACTTCAACCCGCGCAATTTTGCGCCGGTTGGAGCCCTCAAAAATGAGGAGTCCACAGGCCCGCGCAATTTTGCGCCGGCTGGAACCCATGGCACCCCGGAGGCGACCGGCGGCGGGGGTGGTGCGGGAAATTTCCGGCCCCTTTGCCGCAGCAGCCCAGGGGCACCCGGCAGCGGGCAGGGGTCGGCGCATTGCAGACCCCTTGCAAAAGCTCCATAGACCCCGCCGGAGGTTGATGATTCCCCAGTTTTGGGGTGTCCACCCTTGCAAGGCCCCGCAGCCGTGAACCCAGAGCGAACCCAGAGCAAACCCCGAAAAAACACACATTTGGGACGGCTGACAGCAGGTCCGCCGGGATTCTATTGGGCGCAATTTTGCGCCCAGTGAACAAAGAGCGAATAACGAGAAATGCGCAGCGTGTGGCAAGCCTGAGAGCCCCTATAATGGTCGCAAAACATAAAGCGGTAGAGGAGGAACACGACAAGCGCCAAAAAGGCGCTACAGAGGCCCGCAGGCGGCCCGGGCGACGGGGTAACGATTTGTGACCCCATGGGCAGATGGTCTTTTTCTGTCCTGAGAGGATACAGCCCCAGCGGATCAGTTGGAAAATACCTTCTCGGTTTTGAGAAGATACAGCCCCGGCGGGGTTTCTACACACGATAATGCGCGGGGGTGGATCGTGGGCGGTATGGCATTCAAAACACAAGTTTTCCTAAGTACACGACACAAGCGGGCGGGCGTTTTATGACACGGCAGCGCGCCCGAGGCCGGCGCAATTTTGCGCCCAGCAGACACAAAACCCGGCGGCGGTGTGACTGTCCCCAAAATTGGGGGCAATGATTTTCCCACACGACAACGCGCCCAGGGCCAGAGGCAGCGGCAGCAGCCAAAGGGAAAGCCTGGGGCCTGTCTCCCCTATCGCTCAAAAATGAGCAAAAGCCCAGCGCCGGCGTCATTGGGTCCAAAATTGGACCCAGTGCAGCCCCGGCGGGGGTTTGGGACAAAATTGTCCGAAACTGAAAAAAGCCCCGCACCTGAACTGCTCCAGTAAAAGTAGACAGTGAAAAAAGAAGGCCTCCTGTGGTAGAATAAAACTACTACAGGAGGTCTTTGCTATGCCCAGAAAATACAGCCACATTCAGGAACACGAGA
>NZ_NFHK01000069.1:0-8947 GCF_002161315.1 Faecalibacterium sp. An77 | reverse complement strand
GGTTACTGCGGGCTGAGTGAGGCAAAGCCGCTCCGCAGCCCGGGTATAATTCATGGTCTCACACAAGACAAGAAATGTGTTCCATCGAGGATCCAGCATGACATATCACCTATTACGTGGGTTTATAACTGTATAACAATTCTGCATTTTATTTTATCAATGATTGGCGCTATAATCAAGGTGTAAACATCAATGATCTGAGCGCACCGCAGCATATTCTCCGGGAGAATGTTCGGCGAATGGCCGGATTTGTACCCACGGTAGAGCCAGCGGAAACAGATCATAGAATGGTTTCGTGCTGTTGGTTTGTTCTTGACGGTAACATGGAAAGGAAGCATATGACTATGTACGATATAATCATCATCGGAGCAGGCCCTGCGGGTATCAGTGCAGGCATTTATGCAGTTAGTCGTGGAAAGCGTACATTGATTCTGGAAAAAGCCCAGGTGGGCGGTATCATTGGCAAAGTTTCCACTGTTACGCACTATACTGCCATTGAGAAGCAGGAAACCGGAGCTACATTTGCGGCTCGGATGAAAGAGCAGGCGCTCCAGGCCGGGGTAGAGATCGTTCAGGCCGAGGTTGTGCATGTGGCGCTGACAGGAGAGGTTAAGTCTGTGACCACGGACAGGGGCATTTATGAGGCCAAGCGTATCATTTTGGCAAACGGCGGCACGCCGCGGAAACTGGGTATTCCCGGCGAGAAGGAGCTTGCCGGCAAGGGCATGGGCATGAATGCTGCCAGAGATGGCGCCGCCTATGCCGGAAAAAATGTGTACGTGGTGGGTGGAGCCGATGGTGCAGTGAAAGAGGCCCTGTATCTGGCTGGCTTTGCAAAGCAGGTGACAGTGATCCACTTTGAAGAGCAGTTGGGGTGCATTGCGGAGTTCCGCCAAAAGGTAGCCGCTGCAGGCAACATCTCGGTGCGCCTGGCATCCCGCCTGCATGCCGTTTACGGGCAGGATCAGGTGGAACAGCTGGAGATTGCCAGCGAACAGGATGGCAGTATTGAAACGATAGAGGATCCCGGCTGCGGCATTTTTGTCTATGCCGGTATACTCCCCAACACGGAACTCTATACAGAACTGGCTTTGGAAGGTGGATACATCCCCACCAACGACAAGATGGAGACCGCTATTCCTGGTGTCTATGCTGCCGGCGATATCCGAGTCAAACAGGTTCGCCAGGTTGCTACCGCTGTGTCTGATGGAGCCATTGCCGCCATAAACGCTGCTATGGAATAATAAATATTGTTGTGTCTGGCGAATTGCCGCTGGATTGCGATTGTAACACTCCCCGGAACCGCTGCATGGTGGTTCTGGGGAGTTTTGCTATACACTTGATAGCTATCTATTATCTATGACCCTCTAAAATGGTTGACTGTATATTGGTACAATACTTGGGGCGTAGTGGCAGCCAGGCTGCTCATTGTCACAATATCTATCGAAAGCAATGCCTATAATTTTAGAAAAGTGCAGTCGGAGTAAGCTGCTGGTAAAAAAACCTTGGTACGTTTTGCTGATATGCAAAAATCTCAAAAGAGCCATAGGGAAAGACCTCCGCGCCGGGAATTCGGGAATGGGGGAGGCCTGTTACTCAGAGCATCAACCGAACAACCATCTTTTTTGGAAGGGCTCCTTCTGGATCATGCCGACATCATATCCCGTACCACGGATAGCGGCTGCAATGAGCTCCGGGTCCAGCTCTGCTTCAGAGATGACCACTGTCTGACATTTCGCACGGGAAGAACGAACCTTTTTCACCGGACAAGCTTTGCGTACGGCATCGTTGACATGGGACTCGCACATTCCGCACATCATTCCGTTGACTTCTATTGTATACTTCCACATGGGTTCTCATCCTTTCTCAATTCTGCAAGGTCAAACTGCGTTAGGATCAACTAAGCGGTTAGGTGATTCTAACTATAGAATACACCTTGTAAGACAAAATTGCAAGGTATTGCCATGTAGGTTTCATACCGGCTCTGTTGAGTAAGACGGTTCCAGTGGTAAATGTATTTATTCCAAGATGTTGTTGTCATGCCGGGAGGGGATTTTAGGGCAATACGGCCATTTTAGTAAGGAATCCATTTACTCCTATTGACAAATCAAGAGGAGTGATTTATGATAACAGTGTTATATAACGATGTTATGCGGAGGGCAGAAATGGAAGAAAAAACTACTGCCACCTTGGAGAGGATCCAACAGGTTGCTATGGAGGAGTTTGCAGAGAAGGGATTTCTGGGGGCCTCCCTGCGTCAGATTGTGAAGCAGGCCGGTGTCACCACGGGTGCGTTCTATGGCTATTTTTCCAGCAAAGAGGCGCTTTTTGCCTCCATTGTGGAGCCCCACGCCGCCGCTCTGATGGGCCAGTTTATGAAGGCTCAAACTTCTTTTGCTGAGTTGCCGGAGCAGGAGCAGCCGGACCATATGGGGCTGGAATCCAGTCAGTGTGTCCATTGGATGGTGGACTACATCTGCGACCACAGGGAGCCAGTAAAGTTGTTGCTATGCAAGGCTGAAGGCACCAGCTATGAGCGCTTTGTTCACAACATGGTGGAAGTGGAGGTGGAGTATACTCTTCAGTACATTGAGGTACTGCGCCGCTTGGGGCGTGTATGTCCTACACTGGACGAGCAACTATGCCATATCATTGCTAGCGGGATGTTCAACGGCATCTTTGAGATTGTTATCCACGATATGCCCAAGGAGCGGGCCATGTGCTATGTGGATCAACTGCGGGATTTTTACACTGCAGGCTGGCTGAAGTTAATAGGCCAGTAACTGCTGTATCGGTTTTTAGTAAGATAGGGGCTTTGCCCTCTTTCTTTTATACTGCAAGTTAGCATAAACTAACCAAAGGGAGGAATATTTATGAAGCAAAAAAAGCAAAATGCCTTGGCTGCCTTGCTAGGGTATGCGGGTAGCCACAGACGGCTTACTTTTCTGGGACTAGGGCTGTCGGGGATATCCATGATGTGCAGTATGGTACCTTATATCTGTATCTGGCTGGCAGCGAGGGATCTGATCGCAGTATCTCCGGACTGGACACAGGCTCAGAGCATCATACGCTACGGCTGGATAGCCTTTGCTTTCGCTGTGGGTGGTATCCTGATCTACTTTTTGGGCCTAATGTGTACGCATTTAGCAGCATTTCGCACGGCGGCCAACATCCGCAAGCAGGGTATGGCTCATGTTATGAGGGCACCGTTAGGTTATTTTGACACAAATGCGTCTGGTTTGATCCGCAGCCGACTGGATGCCGCTGCTGCCGATACAGAAACCCTACTGGCTCACAATTTGGCGGATATCGTGGGCACGTTCACTCTGTTTCTTTCCATGCTGGCGCTGATGTTGGTTTTTGATTGGCGCATGGGTGTGGCTTGTTTGCTGGCGGCGGTGATCTCAATCCTAGCTATGTTTAGCATGATGGGTGGCAAAAACGCTGGACTGATGGCGGAATACCAGGCGGCCCAAGACCGGATGGCTAAAGCCGGCACAGAGTATGTCCGGGGAATCCCAGTGGTCAAGATCTTTCAGCAGACCGTGTACTCCTTCAAAGCGTTTCAGCAGGCCATTGAGGATTACAGCACCAAGGCGGAGCATTATCAGGGTGATATCTGCCGTGTGCCGCAATCTATCAATCTAACCGTTACTGAGGGGGCCTTTCTGTTTTTAGTGCCGGTGGTGTTATTTCTAGCGCCCGGGGCTCTGGCAACTGGTGATTTTGAGGGCTTTGTAACAAATTTTGCTTTCTATGCCGTATTTTCAGCCATCCTTTCCACGGCGTTGGCCCGGATTATGTTTGCTGCGTCCGGCATGATGCTGGCTGATACCGCCCTGGGCCGCATCCAGCCGGTAATGGACGCTCCTACCTTGCCAGCGCCGGATAAACCTCAGACTCCCAAAGACAACCGAGTAGTGTTTCGGGACGTGAGCTTTACCTATGACGGGGCGCAGACCCCTGCCTTGTCACATCTTTCCTTTACCGCCGAACCAGGGGAGACGGTGGCTCTAGTGGGCCCTTCGGGCGGCGGCAAGACCACAGCGGCCAGCCTGATCCCCCGGTTTTGGGATGTGGACGAAGGTACTGTGGAAGTTGGCGGGGTGGATGTGCGCCAGATCGATCCGCATATGTTGATGGATCAGGTTGCTTTTGTATTTCAGAATAACCGACTGTTCAAGGCCAGTATTTTAGAAAATGTCCGTGCAGCCCGCCCCAATGCCAGTCGAGAGCAGGTTCTTGCTGCCTTGGAAGCCGCGCAATGCAGCGACATTTTGGAAAAGCTGCCCCAGGGACTGGACACCGTGATCGGAACAGAGGGAACCTATCTCTCTGGCGGCGAAGCACAGCGAGTCGCCCTTGCCCGGGCTATTTTGAAGGATGCTCCCATTGTGGTACTGGATGAGGCTACTGCTTTTGCTGATCCGGAAAATGAAGCTTTGATCCAGAAAGCCTTTGCCCGGCTGACGAAAGGCCGCACTGTCATCATGATCGCCCACCGACTCTCTACGGTAGTGGGAGCGGACAAAATCTTGGTATTGGACAATGGTCAGCTGATAGAGCAGGGCACTCACAAAGAATTGATCGTGGCAGGCGGGTTGTACACCCAAATGTGGACGGATTACAACCAGGCAATCCGATGGAAAATGGAGAGTGGCAAGGAGGAAAGGTAATGTTTGGAACAAAGTTTCAGCGGAAGTACGCCCTGACCGACCAGGGGGTAGAGAACGTCAAAAAGGGCGTCTTCTGGACGGTGATTGTCAATCTGGTGGTGATGGGTGGCGTCGGTATCCTGCATTTTGTGATGTCCGGACTAATGGCAACTCTGACTGAAGGTACTCCTCTGCCCGGTGCTCTCCAGGTGCTGGCGGGTCTTGTAGTGTTTGCTCTTCTGTCGTTTTTGACCCATCTCCAGCAATACAAAACCACCTACGGCCTTGTGTACGGCGAAGTGAAGGCCTCTCGCCTGCGTTTGGCGGAACAATTGCGAAAACTGCCCCTTGGTTTTTTTGGAAAACATGATCTGGCTGACTTAACAGAAACTCTAATGGGAGACGTCAACCGTATGGAACATGTTTGGAGCCATGTGTTGGGCTACCTGTATGGTTCCTATATCTCTACGGCTGTGATCACGGCCTGCCTGTTCTGGTACGACTGGCGGTTGGCCATTGCTTGTCTTTGGGGAGTACCAGTGGCTTTTGGCCTCCTGTTTGGGAGCAGAAAGATGGCAGAGCGCCAGGCCGGGCAGACCAAGGAGGCCGCTGTTCGGGTCTCGGACGGGATGCAGGAAGCCCTGGAAAATGTTCGAGAAATTCGGGCTGCCAATCAGGAAGAGCGGTATCTTGTCGGATTGTATCAAAAGATCAACGACCATGAGCGGATCATGATTCACGGCGAGCTGGTCACTGGTTTGTTCGTCAATGGGGCTAGTGTTATTATGCGGCTGGGAGTAGCGACCACAATCCTCGTGGGGGCCCAATTGATTCTGGCTGGGCAGATAGACTTTATGCTGCTATTTTTGTTCCTGATGGTCATCACCCGAATCTATGCGCCTTTTGACCAGAGTCTGGCACTAATCGCCGAGCTGTTTGTTTCTCAGGTTTCGGCAGATCGGATGAATAGACTATTTGATACCCCGATTGCAGAAGGAACAGAGAAGTTCTGTCCCAAAGGGCATGATATTGTGTTCGACCATGTGGGCTTTGCTTATGATGAAAAGGTTGTCCTGAATGATATCACCTTTACCGCAAAGGAGGGCGAGATCACTGCGCTAGTAGGGCCTTCCGGCTCTGGCAAAAGCACCTGTGCCCGGCTTGCAGCACGGTTGTGGGATGTTACCAGAGGGACGATCAAAGTGGGGGAGATAGATATTTCTACGGTGGACCCGGAGGCATTATTAACCGATTATTCCATGGTCTTTCAGGATGTAGTGTTGTTTGACGATACAGTGATGGAAAATATCCGACTGGGTAAACGAGGAGCTTCGGATGCAGAGGTGATGGCAGCGGCTAAAGCTGCCAACTGCGAGGAGTTTATCAAAAAGCTGCCGCAAGGGTACCATACATCCATCGGCGAAAATGGAACTAAACTTTCGGGCGGCGAGCGCCAGCGGATCTCAATTGCCCGCGCACTACTGAAAAATGCTCCTATTGTGTTGCTGGACGAGGCCACTGCCTCTCTAGATGTGGAAAATGAAACTAAAGTACAAGACGCCCTCTCCCGGCTTTTGGCGGGCAAAACAGTGTTAGTCATCGCTCACCGGATGCGCACAGTGGCCGGCGCGGATCACATTGTGGTGCTAAAAGAAGGGCGGGTGGCCCAGCAGGGTACCCCGCAGGAGTTGATGGCGCAAGGCGGTCTTTACCGGCGGATGGTAGAGCTTCAGAGCGAGAGCGCTCAATGGAATCTAAAGCAGGCATAAATCGGCTGCCGTCAAAACTTAAAAAATAACATTTTTTGAATTCATATGGAAAAATAGAGATCGTGGTCCGATTTACAAAGGATAACGGAAAATCACACGAACAAACTATTTTTGAATGGTCTGAAAAATCTTATGTAGACCAGAAGATATTGTATTTTCCAGGTTTAGAAATTCATTTAGCTAGTCACCTTGTGTTCAAAAATGGATCAGAAATTTATATGAGCCGTTATGAATATGGCGTTTTAAGCCTTTTGGCACGGCATCCTGGCAAACTGTTTATAAAAGAGCAAATTTTTGAAGCAGTTTGGCACAAGGACAGCGACAGCTATCTGCGAGCTGTATCCAGTACAATTGGACGAATTCGACAGAAAATTGAGGATGACAAAGATCATCCGCAATACATTGGAACCGTTTCAAATCGTGGTTACCAGTTCATGCCGAGGCCTGAAGATATTACACATTCTATAAGAAATCCATAATAAGGAAAGCCATCTCAACGAATTTAGGCCCTAGATTCGTTGGGATGGCTTTTGTTGTATTTTGACAGCTGTATTTTGACAAATGAATAAAATGAAAAAAGACGTCATATCCTTGCAATATGAATATGGAACACTTTACAATAGAGAAAAATCATTATAAGGAGATTGGCCTATGCAAACATTTAATGATGTTTTAAACTGTTTTCGAGTTTTTTTAGAAGAGTCCTCTTATTTGGAAGTGGTTCCTTGCCGCTGGGGATATGTAAGACTATTCAACGAAGGTGAGCCTATTAATTTTAGTGCGGTTCTCTGCCAGAAGCCAGAAGAACTTTATCAGGTGTTGGCCAATGATTTGGAGACAGAACTGGATGTAAGAAGAATGGATAACTGAAATTGGTATTGAAATGGTTTGATTTTAGTTTGGCTTTGGCATAGAAGCTTGGCAATCTATGATATACTGTACAGCAAGGAAAAGAATATTATGATAATTTGATTTTGTTATAAAATTCTTTGAGATTCATTGCAAGTGAACGGGTAGAATCCAGCAGGGCTTTCCTTACTGGTTCTGGACAAGATAAGTATATTTGGTCCAGTTCTTTCAGTTCACATTCAGATTCGGCTGTTCGAGGTAGAATCAGAGCATCCAAAGAAACTGGCAAAACACGAAAAATTGCCAAAAGTATCTCATAGGACGGATTCATGATTCCTTTCTCAATATTAGCAAGATGCTTTGTTGATACATGACAAAGGGCAGAAAGCTGCTCTTGCGTTAAATCGGCTTTCTTGCGCGCAGTACGAATCTGTTTTCCCAAAGCGGCTATATCGGAATTCGGCATGATTGTTCACCTTAATTGTATTGTATCGTTCTTGTTTGATTCCTGGTATAACCTTATTGGTTCAGAAAAAAGGTCGGATTGTGCCGATTTTGATAATTTTATATTCTAACTCGGTCAGGTTATAAAAAACGGTTACTTGACCGAGGAGTATTCATGCGCTGTTTTGATCACAGTTTCCGTCTTTGGAGGGATAACTGTGATTTTTTGTTTTGGTAATGCATCAAAAAAAGCCTGGCTTTCAATGCAGAGCAGACTGTAGTTGGACCGGCACAATCGTTCTGGTTTAATGTCTTTTATAATGCTGATATCTTATGCTGCGCCAGTTTCCCGTTTTGGGAGATTGGCGCTTTCGTGCTTTTAAAGTTAAAGTGCCGTGGACCGCCCAGTGTTTCGAAGTCGAGTATCTGCATTACAAAAATAACGGGAGAATTATTGAAATGAAAGCGAACTATCTATGTCCGTGGCATAAGGTGACAGTGTGGTTTTCACCTTTATCGAGAATACTGGCAGCATCCATAGTCCAGGGCGGAATTATAAAGTGCCGTGTTCCCCTGACCCGTCGCTTTGTCTTGATTAAAAATCGCGTGCTGGCTGTCTCCAGCGTAGGAGATGAAGCTCCGCCTGCTCCAGCCGGAAGAAACGGAGGGTGTGATGAACTATGATCCATATGCAGTAGGTGAACGGATTCAATCGCTTCGAAAAGAATGTGAACTGACACAAGATCAGCTTGCAATCGATTTGAATATCAGCGATCGCTATATGAGAAATTTGGAACGGGGTGAAAGAGTTCCGTCAATTGATCTTTTTGTGGAGCTTCATGAGCGGTTTGGAGCATCGCTTGATGGTACAATCCTATTGGTGAAATTAAAATAGTTTCATCACAGACGGTTATATGGTTGTGCCGATTTCCGAAACATAGTAACATTGAAATACTAACTGGGGCTGAAAGTGGCAAAATTGCTTGCTTGGTTTCCGTTCGGGAATTACTAACAATGTAGACCGTCCGTTCGCTTCGTGAAGGAATCAATGTTTTGATTGGTTGGGTCGGCACAACCGTTACCCGTGTCAACAACGCGCCTGTTGCTTTTGCGTAAGCGCTCCATAATCCCCCGACTGTAAAAAAGTACTGACCTGTGAGAAAATAAGAGAAAGTATCAAAAGTCTTAGAAGTCTTAGAAATCTGAGAAGTCTCGCAGGGGTAAAAAATG
>NZ_NFHK01000068.1:0-9145 GCF_002161315.1 Faecalibacterium sp. An77 | reverse complement strand
GGTTGCGGTGCCCTGTTTCTGCTTCAGGCGGCGCAGCTCCCTCGCAGAAAACAGACCGCTGTCCCTGCTCCGCCTCAGCTGTTTCTGCCGCAGGCAGCGCTTCGGCTGCGCAGCCAGCGACAGCTACCTGTTTCATTCACTGGATGCGGTCGCCGCCGCTGCCTTTGCTTACTTTTCTTCCAGAAAAGTAAGAGAAAGGGGAAAGATGGAGTATTTTGAGATCGGGAACGGGGTGCAGATGCCGGCGCTGGGCTTTGGAACCTGGACGCTGCGGGGTGAGGAAGGCCGCCGGTGCATCCGGGAAGCTTTGGAAGTGGGCTACCGGCTTCTGGACACCGCCCGCATGTATGAAAACGAGGACGTGGTGGGACAGGCCCTCCGGGACAGCGGCCTGCCCCGGGAAGAAGTGTTCCTGACCACCAAGCTGTGGGAGCCCAGCAACAGCTACCAGAAGGCGAAAGCGGACATTGACCGCTCGCTGAAAACTCTGGGAACTGACTATGTGGATCTGCTGCTGCTCCATGAACCCTACCCCGAGTCGGAAGAAATGTACCGGGCCATGGAGGAGGCTCTCCGGGCCGGAAAGGCCCGGGCCATCGGGGTGTCCAACTTCAATCAGGAGGAGTACGACCGTCTGGCAGAGCGGTGCAGCATCCGCCCCGCCGTGAATCAGGTGGAATCCCATGTGTATTATCCGCGGCTGACTCTACAGAAGGATCTGGCGGCCCGGGGCACCCGGATGCAGTCCTGGGCGCCCTTCACCGAGGGGCGGCGGGATGTTTTTCATGAGCCGGTGCTGGTAGAGATCGGGGCGGCCCACGGCAAAACCGCCGCCCAGACGGCGCTGCGGTATCTGGTGCAGAACGGCATCGCCGTCATCCCCAAATCCGCCCACCGGGAACGGATGGAGGAAAATTTTTCGATTTTTGATTTTGCCCTCACCGGGGAGGAAATGGCCCGGATCGGGCAGCTGACGGACGGGGTATCCCTGTTCGGCTGGCCCTGAGGCCGGGCCGCTGCACACCAAAGCAGGCACAGAAGAAAGGACGGGTAACCATGAAACAGTATCTGGCGTTTGACATCGGGGGTACCTTTTATCAAATACGCCCTCATGGGGGAGGACGGGAGCTTTCTGGAAAACGGCAAGACTCCTATCCCCGCCGACAGCCTGGACCACCTGCTGGACACCATGACGGAGATCGGGGCCCAATTCGAGGGAAGATTTGAGGGCGTGGCGGTGTCCATGCCGGATTGATACCGCCACCGGCATCGCGCACACCGGCGGCGCCCTTTGGTTTTTGCTGAGCAGCATCTGATCCAACAAGAAAAGCGCCCCGATGCCGTCAAGGCATCGGGGCGCTTGTGCGTTTCAGGAAATTTCAGCGGCACTGGTCATGGTAGGGGCAGTGGGAAGAACAGCCGGCACAGCCGCCGCCCTGCTTTTTGCGGCGGCGGATGCGGGCCAGCGCCCAGCCCAGCCACAGGCCCAGAGCCAGCAGAATCAGTGCAATCACAAGGAGGGAACCCATGGGCGCATCCTCCCGGTTACAGGATCAGCATGCCGACCTGGTAGACCAGGAAGGTCACCACCCAGGCCACCGCCAGCTGGAAAGCGGCGGTAAAGACCATCCAGGTCCAGCTGCCCGATTCCTTGCGGATGGTGCCCAGGGCGGCGGCGCAGGGAATGTACAGCAGGCAGAAGATCATCAGGCACAGGGCATTGAAGGAGCCAAAGCCGATCCCCTCCAGGGCGGCGGCAAAGGCAGACATGCCGGCGGGGGAGCTGGCGTTGACGATGCCGAACAGCACCGCACAGCTGGACACCACCACTTCCTTGGCCGAGATGCCGGCAATGAGGGCCACCGCAATCTGCCAGTAGCCCAGGCCGATGGGGGCAAAGAAGGGGGTGAGGATTTTGCCCAGAACGGCGCCGAAGCTGTCGGCCATGTCGGGGGTGTAGCCGCCGGGGCCGAAGTTCAGCACCACCCAGATGATGAGGGTGGCGATGAAGATGGTTGTGCCGGCCTTTTCCAGGTAGTCCATCACCTTTTCCCAGACGTAGATGGCCACGGTGCGGGCGTCGGGGAGCTTGTACTCGGGCAGCTCGATGATGAGGTAGTTGGCGTGATCCTTTTTGCGGTCCAGCAGGTGGAGCAGGGCCGAAATCAGGATGGCCACCAGGATGCCGATGAGGTACATGGAGTAGGCCACGATCATGGCATGATCCCCAAAGAACATCTCAGAGAACAAAATGTAAATGGTCAGCCGGGCATTGCAGCTCATGAAGGGGGTCACCAGCATGACCTTGAGCCGGTCGTGCTGGTTTTCCAGGGCGCGGGAGGCCATGATGGCCGGCACCGTACAGCCGAAGCCCAGCAGCATGGGGATGAAGGCCTTGCCCGACAGGCCCATCTTGCTCATGATGCCCTCCATCACATAGGCCACCCGGGCCATATAGCCGCTGTCCTCCAGCAGAGCCAGGCAGAGGAACAGGATCAGGATGTTGGGCAGGAAGGTGACAATGGTTCCCACGCCGGCGATGATGCCGTCCACAATCAGGGAGGTGAGAACGTCCCCGGCGTGGATGGCGGTGAGGCCCGCCAGGGCTCCGTCCGAAATGGCCCCGATGGCCAGTTCCAGATAGCCTTTCAGCCAGTCGCCCAGGGTGAAGGTCAGGAAGAAGATCACCGCCATGATGCCGAAGAACACCGGAATGCTCCAGACCTTGCTGGTGAGGATCTGGTCGGCCTTTTCGGTCAGGACGTCCTGCCGCTCCTTGTGGATCAGGACTTCGTCGATGATCTCGCCGATGAAGTCGTATTTCTGGTTGATGATGTCCGACTCATAGCTGCGGTCCAGCACCTGGGGCAGGTCCACCGGATATTTCTGGGTGATTTCCTGGTCTCCCTCCAGCAGCTTGATGGCGTGCCAGCGGTAGTTGGTCAGGCTGGGGTACCGGTGCTGCAGCTCGGGGATGATCTGGTCGATCTTGTCCTCGATGGTGTCGGAGTACACCATGGTGTATTCCGTGTGATGGTCGTGCTGGTGGTGGGACTCGGTTCTGTGCTGATGGACCAGCGGGTCAGGACCGGTGCTGTCCTTGTGGTGGGCCGCTGCGTGAAGCAGGGCGTCCAGGCCCCGGCGCTGCCGGGCCGACACCGGAATCACCGGCACGCCCAGCATCTCGGGCAGGCGGTGGAGGTCGATCTCCATGCCCCGCTTTTCCACAATGTCCATCATGTTCAGGGCCATCACCACCGGCTTGCCCAGCTCCAGCAGCTGCAAGGTCAGGTACAGGCCCCGCTCCAGAGCCGAGGCGTCCACCACGTTGATGATGACGTCCACCTCGCCGCTGAGGATGAACTGGCGGGACACCGTCTCCTCCATGGTGTAGGAAGTCAGGCTGTAGGTGCCCGGCAGGTCCACCAGGTGGATATTGAGGCCGTGGTGCTTGATGGCGCCCTCCACCTTTTCCACCGTGACGCCGGGCCAGTTGGCCACCTTCAGGTTGGCGCCGGTGTAGGCGTTGAACAGGGTGGTCTTGCCGCAGTTGGGGTTGCCGATGAACCCGATGGTCATTTCATGCTGTTCAGGCATCCAGCTCACCCTCCCTTACTTCAATGTTTTGGGTAATGTTGTACCCCAATGCGAAGCGGGTGCCCCGCAGTTTGATGATGAGAATTCCTTTTCCTTTCCGGTTCAGCACCGAGATGGGGGTCTGGCGGGTCATCCCCAGAGCCTCCAGCCGGCGCTCCATCTGAAAGGGCAGATGGATGCTCTCCACAATATAGGTCCGCCCAATCTGCGCGTCCTTTAAATACATCTTTCACACCTCCCAATCGGCGGGAGTTGTACGCGTTTAACTTCCGCCATCCCTTATATTACAAAGAAGAACCCCATTCGTCAATGGGGGCAAACCGTTTTCTTTGGGGGAAAGAGCTGCCCGGCGGCGGAAAATTTCACCCTTTGGGGATGCAATTTCCCGGCGGGGCCGAACGTATCCAGAATAAGAGCTAGGAGGCGGCGCAGCCGCAGAAAGGAGAAACCCTATGGCAGTTCAGCGCAGAAAAAAGGCCGGGGCGGCTGCCCTGGCCCTGGCAATGGTGCTGTGTACGGCCACCGCCTGCGGGCAGGCAGGCCCGTCCAGCCAGGAAACCCCGGAATCCCAGCCGGCCCAGGTCCAGGCGGAGCCGGAATCCACCGAGCCCGGCGAAGTCACCGACGGGGAGATCATCGCTTATTTTGAGACGTTCCAGCAGGCGGCGGCCGCAGGAGAGCGGGAGAAGGTGGCGGAGATGTTTCTCTATCCCAAACAGCTGCAGCTCCCCGGCCAGGAACTGACCTATGTGAACTCAGCGGAGGAGTTCCTGCCCTATTATGACCAGGTGTTCACCGCGGAGTTCCTGGAGCAGATCGCCCAGATGGAGCCGGACGCCTTTGTCCGGGAAGGCTCCACCATCGGCTGGGGAGACGGAGCCGTTTGGGCCCGGACCTACGACGGCCAGCTGACCATGGCGTCGGTCTTTGCCTCCCGGGAGGACCGGTATCTGGCCTACTATGAAGGCAACGACAACGAACTGGAAGCAGAGGGCCAGACCAGCCCCGCTTCCCCGGCACAGCCAGAATAAGACATCCCATGCCCCCGGCCCCGGCCGGGGGTTTTTCATTGAGCCCGGAAAGGGAACAGGGGAAACGCCCGCTTTTCCCCAAAACGCAAAAAAACACCCCTGAAGTTCTGTGACTTCAAGAGTGCTGTGCTCTGGAGCTGCTATCCAGATTTGAACTGGAGACCTCATCCTTACCAAGGATGCGCTCTACCAACTGAGCTATAGCAGCATATGGCGACCCGGATCGGGCTCGAACCGACGACCCCCAGCGTGACAGGCTGGTGCTCTAACCAACTGAGCTACCGGGCCATACTCTCTGATGGCCGCCGGCGTCTGACCGCCGGAACGTGACTTATTATACCAGCGCGGGGCGGGATTGTCAAGCCTGAAATGCAAATTTTTTTGATTTTGCAGAAATTAGACGAAAACAGACGAATCAACGAAAAAAGCCTCCCCGAAGGGAGGCGAAAAAACCGGAGAGAGACCTCAGCGGGCCTTGCGCTGGAGCCTGCAGATGAGGGCGGGCACCAGGGCGGTGACGTAGAAGGCCAGCAGTGCACAGCTGACAAAGGCGGCCCAGAGGGGGCCCATGATGCCGGTCAGGGCCAGGGGCAGCAGCTTGTAGATCAGCAGCATGGGCAGCAGGGCCAGAGTGGCCAGGATAAACTGTCCGGCGCTGCGGTGGTCGGTGGAGAACTGGAGCCACCGGCGCTCGATGAGCCAGCCGGGGAAGAAGCCAAAGACCATGCCCGCCGCCATGAAGCCGTCCTCCTTCATGATTTCGGGGTCCACCAGAAGGACGCCGCTGACGTAGTCCATGGGATAGCTCTTGCACTCAAACCAGAGGACGGCGGCCAGGGCCAGAACGGTGCCCACCGCCGCCACCTTCAGGTCAAAGCTGGGCTGACGCTCCAGCCGGGCCAGGATTTTGCTGTTGAGCCACAGATAGCCGCAGGTTAAAGCCAGGCTGACCAGGACATCCTGGGGGGTGTGGACCCCCAGATAGTTCCGGGAAAAGCCGGTGAGCAGGATCATAACCGCCATCAGGACCGCCAGCCAGCGGCGCTTTTTGCCGTACCACAGGCCCACGCTGCCGTAAATGGCGGCGGCGCTCTGGGTGTGGCCGGAAGGGAAGGAATAGCCGGTGGCGGTATCGATGGCGTTGGTGACCGGCTGAATGCGGGGGTCCCGCACCCAGGGGCGGTAGACGCAGGCGGTGAGCTTGAACACCTGGACCAGCAGACTGCTGCCCACATAGTTGAGCATCAAAAAGCTGCCGAACCGGCGGTCCACCGCCCAGAACACAAAGGCCGCCACAGCAATGGTCAGGGAACTGGCGGCCAGTTCGCTGATCAGCTCCATCGCCGGGGTCAGCAGCCAGCCGGCCGCCTCCCGCAGGCGCTGCAAAAGCAGCAGATAGGCAAGATCCATAAAACGCCTCCTTGCGCTTGAAAAAATACCCGCCCCCTCCCTGCCGGGGAGAGTCTGGGCCAAACGCCGGGCGGATAAAACAAAAAAGCACAGCGCCGGCTGGCACTGTGCTCTTGGCAGGGGTAGTAAGTCTCGAACTCACGGCACGCGGTTTTGGAGACCGCTGCTCTACCAACTGAGCTATACCCCTATACACCCGGCATTCGTCGAATGCCAGATTATTATAACCAATCTTTCGGCAAATGTCAAGAGTCTTTTTCGGGCAAATTTCGATTTTTTGCGCAGGCGCAGGCTCCGCCGGAGGCCTCCGCCATGCTTTTGGCGATGTCGGCCAGGGTGACGCTGTCCAGATACTGGTTGATGACCTCGTCCAGTCCCGCCCAGAAGGGCAGGGTGGCGCACTGGTCGGACAGCGGGCAGGCGTTGGTTTCGCTCTCAAGGCAGGGGATGGGGGCGACGCTCCCCTCCATGGCGGCGATGATTTCGCCGGCGGTGGTTTCGCTGGGGTCTTTGACCAGACGATAGCCGCCCTGGCTGCCCCGCTCGCTCTTGACCAGGCCGGCCCGGGCCAGCGGCGTTACCAGCTGTTCCAGGTATTTCAGGCTGAGGTGCTGGCGCTCGCTGATCTCTTTCAGGGGCATGGCACGCCCGGTGCCCGAGCAGGCCAGCTCCGCCATCAGGCGCAGGCCATACCGGCTTTTGGTGGAAAATCGCATCCTTGAACCTCCTTGTCTGGATGTGTTCAGTATAGCACGGGGAGGGAAATTTGAAAAGCCTTGTGAAAACAAAAAAGGTTTGTTATCATAAGATGGAAAAGAAACGAGAGAGGAGGAAAGAACAATGGTTCAAAAGATTACCCCCGCCGCAGCGCGGCGGATGATGGAGGCGGGAGAGGCCGTCCCGGTGGATGTCCGGGAGCCCTCGGAGTACGCCGCAGGCCACATTCCGGGGGCGCGGCTGCTGCCCCTGGGCAGCGTCCGGATCAAAGCGGCGGACGTGATTCCCGATCAGGAGGCCGCCTGGCTGATCTATTGCCGCAGCGGCCAGCGCAGCGCCATGGCGGCAGCTCAGCTGGAGGCTATGGGATACCACAACCTGTACGATCTGGGCGGCATCATGGCCTGGCCCTACGAAGTGGAGCGCTAAGATGAATCAATCCCTGTCAGGGGAAACGAAAGCAGAAAGGAACGGGTGAAGGGTATGGCCTACCATGCCAGAGACTTTGCCGGGAGCCATTGCGGCTGCCGGTACCAGCAGGACTACCGCCCCACGCTGGGCCGCGACGGAAAAAAGGAGTCGGGTACGCTGGAAGTCATCAAGTTTTATTATGACGGAAAAATCCGGTTTGAACAGCACTGCTACGGCGAGGCGGCCACCTTTGTGTTCGGCGCCTGGGCCGAGCGGATGGATGAGGACGGCACCCTTCATTGGCTCCGCCCCAAAACCGGCTACTACAATGAGGAGTATCTCCCCAAAAAGCTGACCAGGGTGGATGAGGCGGGCAATCTGTATTTTGACGGCACCGTCTATCCCTGGAAGCTGGCGGACGACTTCACCGAGGACCCCCGGTGGGGCTATCCCCGCTGGAAGGTGGCCCTGGGCAAACTGACCGGCCGGGGCCGCGACTGACCGCCCTGAATCCCTGAAAGAAAACGGACCGCACCCCTGCCAGAGCGGGAGAGGGCGGTCCGTTGCTTTTGTCTCTTACATATAATAGGGAAAATCAGGACAGGGCCAAACGGTCCAGGATGGGAGCCAGGACGTCCAGCTCGATTTGGCCCGGGGCGCTGGCCTTGCCGGCGCAGGCAAAGGTCATGGCCGAGCCCATGGCCTCGCCGCAAATCCGGCTGACCCCGCCCAGGGCCCCCATGCTCATGGTGATGACGGGGGTTTCGGGGTGGAGATCGGCCATTTCGGCGGTGGCCTCCAGCAGAGACAACACGTCCCGGCGGTTCTGGGGCATAACGGCCAGTTTGGGCAGATCGGCCCCGGCGGCCTGCATGGCGCAGAGCCGGGATACCATTTCCTCCCGGGAGGGAGTCTGGGCAAAGTTGTGGCTGGAACAGACCACCTTGACCCCATGGGCGTGGGCCTCTGCAATCAGCCCGGGCAGAGCATCCCCGGCGGGGAGGAACTCCATGTCCAGCAGATCGGCACAGCCGCTCTCCCAGACCCGGCGGCAAAAGGCAGTGTATTCTTCAAGGGAGGCGTCGGCCTCGCCGCCCTCGGCCCGGGTGCGGAGGGTGACCAGAAGGAGCTTGTCTCCCAGCACCTGACGCAGTCCGGTGAGACAGCGGCTCAGCGCTGCGCTGTCCCGCCAGCTTTCAAACCAGTCGGCACGGAATTCCACGCAGTCCACTTTCAGACCGGCAAACGCCCGGCCCTGTTCCAGGACGGCAGACTCGGTCTGCTCCACAATGGGCAGAATGATTTTGGGCCGGCCTTCTCCAATCCGGCAGCCCCGCACAGTGATAGAGGACATGATAACCCACGCTCCTTTTATTTTATAAGATCATGCCGCCCGCCCCAAAAGAGCGTTCGCGCGGCGGAGATATTCTCAGGAATCTGTTGAGATAAAGCAGTTGGAAAGGAGCCCGGCGGCCTGCAAAACAGGCGGAGCAGGGACCTCTCTTATTTATATAGAGAATACCTGTATCATAATGGGGGATAGGGGGCGTTGTCAAGAAAGTTTTCCGGCTTGCAAAAAAAGTTGAAAAAAGGGGTTGACAAAAAGAGGGAAAGGTAGTACTATATGTGAGCGCCCTGACGGGGCGGCCCACAATGCGAAAAGAACTGAAAAACACTTCGAAAAAAGTGCTTGACAAGTTCGAAACGCTGTGGTAAAATAAACAGGTCGCCAGCCGAGAGGCCGAGCGGGCAGGACCTTGAAAATTGAACAATATCGAATACTTGTAACGGAACCTTTAAAGTGTTGGAAACACTTAAAATTCCAAAAAGTAATTCATGCAGGACGCAAGCGATTGCGTGCTGAGGATTGGATTTAAACACTGTAAAGTGATTAAATATCATTTTATAAAGAGTTTGATCCTGGCTCAGGACGAACGCTGGCGGCGCGCCTAACACATGCAAGTCGAACGGAGCTTGAG
>NZ_NFHK01000067.1:0-9311 GCF_002161315.1 Faecalibacterium sp. An77 | reverse complement strand
TCCTCTTTCACTTGGATATGTGTGTATTTTTGTCTGGACATACGAACACCCCCTGTATAGGTTTATTTTCCTACACAGGGGGCGTTTTGTCTATTGTCCGTTTTTACTGGTTCAGTTCAAGGATGCGGGGCTTTTTTGACGTTTTCAGATCAGGCGCGGGCCGGGCGCAGGAAGTGGAGGGCCAGGCCGACGGCCAGGCCCGCCGCGGCGGGACAAACCCAGCCCAGACCCAGAGTGAACAGGGGCAGATACTGTCCCACGGCCTCCAGGAAAGGTTTCAGGCCCAGAGCGGTCTGGGCCCCGGCGGGCAGGGCGTGGAGAAAGTCCACCATCGCCGCCGGCAAAGTAAAGGCGGTGACGCAGGCGTAAACCCGCTGGTCGTTGCCGAACAGGCCCCCGGCCAGGGACAGCAGAATCAAAGTGATGGCCAACGGATACAGGAACATCAGCACTGGCGTGGCCCAGGCCAGAATGGTTTCCAGGCCGAAGTTGGCGGCTCCCAGAGAGAACAGCGAGAAGCCCACCGCCCAGAACCGGTAGGACGGGCCCTTGGGGAACAGGGCGCAGAAGGTCTCGGAACAGCTGGTGATGAGGCCCACGGCGGTTTTCAGGCAGGCAAAGGTAACAGTGACCGCCAGCAGCACCGCCCCAAAGGAGCCGAAATAGTGCTGTGCCATGGTGAGGAGCACCTCGCCGCCGTTGGAGGCGGTGGGATAGAGGGCCCGGGTCTGGGCGCCGGCCACTGCCACCGCCAGATAAATGACCCCCATCAGGCCGCAGCCCAGGCAGCCCGCCAGGACGGTGTTGGCGGCGATGGCTCCCGGCTCGGTGACGCCCAGGTCCCGGATGACGTTGACCACCACAATGCCGAAGGCCAGCCCGGCCAGGGCGTCCATGGTGTTGTAGCCCTCCAGAAAGCCGCTGACAAAGGCGGACTGGGCGTAGCTGCCCTCGGGCGGCAGGCCGGCGATAGGGCCCATGGGCTGGACCAGGGCGGTCACCAGCAGAATGGCCAGGCAGATCAGAAACAGGGGGTTCAAAACCTTGCCTACCCAGGTGAGGATCTTGCCCGGCCGGAGAGAAAACCACAGCACCACAGCGAAAAACACCAGCGAGAACACCACCAGAGCACCCTGGGAGCCCTGCCCGCCCAGAGCGGGTACCACGCCCACCTCAAAGGGGACGGTGGCGCACCGGGGAATGGCGAAGAAAGGCCCGATGGTCAGATACAGCAGGCAGGTGAAAAACAGGCCGTAGGGTTTGCCCACACGGCTGGAAAGGGAGGCCAGGCCGTCGCACCGGCTGATGCCCAGAGCGGCGACGCCCAGCAGAGGCAGGCCCACGCCGGTGATCAGCAGGCCGGCCGATGCGGTCAGGACGCTGCCGCCGGCCAGCTGGCCCATGGACGCGGGAAAAATCAGGTTGCCTGCGCCAAAGAACAACCCGAACAGCATACTGCCCACCGCCGCCAGCTGGCGGAAAGAAAGGTTCTTTTTCATCCAAACACCTTCTGTCATGGTATTCTATTTCTTTCATGATAACATACTTAAACATGAAAGTACACATCCTTTTTCTTGAAAGAAAAAGGATGCAAAAAGAACTTTACTGGGTACCATGCACTCTCCGGGTCTCCGAAGGTTCCGCGGGGCCGTTACGCTCCTGCTCGTTTGCTGCGTTCGGGGCTGTGCCCCGGTACGATGCAAAGTCTTTTTGCAACCTGGTTTCTCTTTTTCAGAAAAGGCGTTCACTGGGTACCATGCACTCTGGCCGCTCTTTATAGGGTGACAGAGGGTTGCAGACTGTGCCGCACTCACGTTACGTCCGGGCTGTGCCCGGGTACGATGCGAGGCCCGGCATAGCCTGGATTTTGTGTCCATTGGAATTTGGATGCCTCCTGAGATGACAGCAAATATGCAAACAACCATTCCAAACGGCCAAAACCACGCTTGAAAATGAAACTTCCCGCTCTTTTCTGCCGGAGGGGGAGTTTTGTTTGTGTGTTTTGATTTTGAGTTTATCCTGATCCAGGAATCAGAACAGACTTTGCGGCGTGCCGGGGCGCAGACCGGGAGCTTTCTAAAGCGGCTGAAACTCCATTCTCTTGTGAGTCCCACAGCAGCCAAGGTACAAAATGAAAGCCTTTTTCTCAAAAGAAAAAACCAGGCTATCAGAAAACTTTGCATCGTACCCGGGCGCAGGTCCGGGTTGCCGTTGCCCAAATTTTCTGCGCCGGACGCGGTCCGCTTGAAAATTTGGACGGCGGCCCCAACTCCGGCTCGGCTGTTTTTGCCGCAGGCAGCGCCTCGCCTACGTTGCCAAACGTAACGTGAGCGCGGCACAGTCTGCAACCCTCTGTCACCCTGTAAAGAGCGGCCAGAGTGTATGGTACCCAGTAAAGCTTTTTGCCAAGCTTTTTCTCGAAAAAGCGGAAGGAGGGCAATTTCCACAAAAAAGGCGCGACTGCGGCACAAAATTCCCCTCTGCTGTACATTTTGACAAAATCATCTTGACCTTTCCGGGCAGAATAGATAATATTAAATTGGAATACAGCGTGTCTCCGGCATTCCGGCATCAGTGCTCATGATGTATCTACCCATCCAGGAGACGAACCAGTGCAAATGGAAGGACGATCTATGACAAACGCAGAAAAACTTGCCCTGCAAAAACACGCCTGCCATATTCGGATCGGCGTGATCGAGAGCACCCACAGTGCCAAATGCGGCCATCCCGGCGGCAGCCTGTCCATCGCAGAGGTGCTGTCCTTTTTGTACTTCCGGGAAATGCGGGTGGACCCCGCCAACCCTGCCTGGCCTGAGCGGGACCGCCTGGTCCTCTCCAAGGGCCACGCAGCGCCGGCCCTTTATTCTGCTCTGGCCGAGCGCGGTTTCTTCCCCACCGAGGAGCTTTTGACCCTGCGCCATATGGGCAGCCGCCTGCAGGGCCATCCCAATATGAACACGGTCCCTGGCGTGGATATGTCCACCGGCAGCCTGGGCCAGGGCATTTCCTCTGCCTGCGGCATGGCTCTGGGCGCCAAGGTCAAGGGCCTGGACGACGTGCGCGTCTACGCCATCGTCGGCGACGGCGAGATCGAGGAGGGCGAGTGCTGGGAGGCTTTCATGTTCGCCTCTCACTACAAGCTGGATAACCTCTGCGTGTTCCTGGACCTGAACCACCTGCAGATTGACGGCGCCATCGAGAAGGTCATGAACAGCGCTCCCCAGGACAAAAAGCTGGAGGCCTTTGGCTTCAACGTGCTGTCCATCGACGGCCATGACTATGACCAGATCGAGGCCGCCGTGGAGGCGTTCCACGCCGAAAAGGGCCGCCCCACCTTCATTATCCTCAACACCACCAAGGGCAAAGGCGTCTCGTATATGGAGAACGACGCCGACTGGCACGGCAAAGCCCCTGGCGACGCCGACTATGCCACCGCGATGGACGAGCTGAAGGCCGCTCTGGCCCAGCTGGAAAAGGAGGAGGGCTAATATGGCAGAAGTAAAGAAGATCGCCACCCGCGACAGCTATGGCGCCACCCTCCGGGAGCTGGCCGCCGAGCATCCCGACCTGGTGGTGCTGGACGCCGACCTCTCGGCCGCCACCCGCACCTCCATGTTCCAGTCGGTGGCTCCCGACCGGTTCTTTGACTGCGGCATCGCCGAGGCCAACATGATCGGCGTGGCAGCTGGCCTGTCCACCATGGGCATGACCCCCTTTGTGTCCAGCTTCGCCATGTTTGCCGCCGCCCGCGCCTTTGAGCAGATTCTCAACTCCATCGCCTACCCCCGCCTGAACGTCAAGATTGGCGCTTCCCACGGCGGCATCTCGGTGGGCGAGGACGGCGCATCCCACCAGTGCTGCGAGGACTTCGCCCTGATGCGTTCCCTCCCCGGCATGACCGTGATCTGCCCCTCCGACGACATCGAGGCCCGGGCTGCCGTCCGCGCCGCCTACGAGATGAAGGGCCCGGTCTACCTGCGGTTTGGCCGTCTGGCTGTCCCCGTGTTCCATGACCCCGACAACTACACCTTCACCATCGGCAAGGGCGAGAAGATCACCGACGGCAACGACATCGCCATCATCGCCACCGGCCTGGAGGTCAACGAGGCCCGCATCGCTGCCGAACATCTGGCCGAGCAGGGCATCAGCGCCCGGGTGCTGAACATCCACACCATCAAGCCCCTGGACGAGGAGCTGATCCTGGAGGCCGCCCGCGACTGCGGCCGGGTCATCACCTGCGAGGAGCACAGCGTCATCGGCGGCCTGGGCGAGGCTGTCTGCTCGCTGCTCAGCGAGAAGTACCCTGTTCCTGTCCGCCGCATCGGCGTGCAGGACTGCTTCGCCTGCTCCGGCCCCGCATGGGACCTGATCCACGCCTTCGGCCTGGATGCAGCCACCATCGAAAAGACGGCCCACGAAATGCTGGGCCGCTGATCCCTCACCGGACAAAAAGCAAAACCAAGAGCCGGCGCAGATTTCTGCGCCGGCTCTTTTTGCGCTGGCGGCCCCGGCCCGGCCGCCCGAAAGGGTGTCCCGCGGCAGGGCTCCCAAAGGTCAAATCCCAAAATGCCACAGCAAAAGCGGCGCGCCCGGAGGAATGGGCGCGCCGCTTTGATTTGTTGTTTCAGGTCCTATCTCTTACACATCCAGCAGGGCCAGGACGCCGGCCTTGGGACGGGAACCCACAGACTGGTTCACCAGTTTGCCGTTCTTGAACACCAGCAGGGTGGGGATGCTCATGACGCCGAACTGAGCGGCCAGGTCGGGCTGCTCGTCCACATTCACCTTGCCGACCTTGACGTCGGGGCGCTCATCTGCCACCTGGTCCACAATGGGGGACAGCATCCGGCAGGGGCCGCACCAGGTGGCCCAGAAGTCCAGCAGGACGGGCTTGTCGCTCTGTAGCACCTCGCTGTTAAAGTTCTCTTTGGTAATGGTCACAACAGACATCTTTTTCTACCTCCCACATTTCAGTTTGCGCTGTGCGCGGTTCGTTTTTTCTGAGTTTAGTATAGCCCAGACGGGGCGGTTCTTTCCGTAACTGCGTCACCGAAAAAAAGACCCTAAAAAAACACGCGCCTTGCCGTCAAAAGGCCAGGCGCGAAAGTCTTGTTTATACAAGGATATAAAGTTATATATAGCACACATGTGCACACAAGTCAAGAGAAAATAAGATTTTTTCTCACTTTTTGGCATGGCGCACAAAATTGCGGGTTGATTTTTGCAAGTTTTTGCTGTAAACTTGTAACAGTAAACTAGCGGGTTTGACGCCTCATCCGCTTTTTGAAATTTCCGGCGGACCAACAGTCTGTTCGCCGGCGCCCAGGCAGGCAGCAGAGAGGAAGACCTTTATGCCCCGTTCCAAATTTGGTGATATCTACCGCGACTTAAAAACCAAGATTGAAGATGGCGAGTACCCCTACCAGTCCCTTGTCCCGTCCGAAAATACCCTCGTGTCGGTGTACGGGTGCTCCCGCAACACGGTGCGGCGGGCTCTGGCTGGCCTGATCGAGGCCGGCTATGTCCAGCCCATCCAGGGCAAGGGGGTGCGTGTGCTCTACCGCCCCGCCGCCAAGGCTCCCTTTACCCTGGGGCGGATGGAGAGTTTTCACGACACGGCGGTCCGCTGCCGCACCCACTATGAAACCCGGGTGGTCCATTTTTCCATGACCCAGACCGACAACGCCCTGGCGGCCGCCAGCGGCTTCCCTGCCCGGATGGACGTCTACCATGTGGAACGGGTGCGGATTGTGGAGGGCCGGGCCCTGATCCTGGACGTGAGCTATTTCCTGCGGTCGGTGGTGAACACCCTCACCCCCGAGGCCGCCGAACAGTCCATCTACGCCTATCTGGAAAAGGAGCTGGGCATCCAGATCATGACCAGCAAGCGGACCATCACGGTGGAGCGGGCCACCCCCGCCGACCGGCTGTATCTGGACATGGGGAGCTTTGACTGTCTGGCCGTGGTCACCAACCAGGCCTTCAACGCCGACGGCATCCTCTTTGAGTATACGGTCTCCCACTACCACCCGGAGTACTTCCGCTTTCAGGACACCGCCTGCCGCCGCACCCGGAAAACCGAATAAGACCGCTTTGCGTCTTTGTGCCATTTGTGAAGGAGCCGCTGCGCCCAAAAGCAGCCGGGCTCCTTTTTGATTTTTGGGGGCGCGGGGCCGGATTGCTTTCTACCCATTTCTGCGGTATACTAAACCTATCGGGATGCTGTGGTGCATCCGCCCAATTCTTTATAAAAAGGAGGGACTGCTTTTTATGACCAATGAAACCCTTGAGACACTCAAGACCCGGCGCAGCTGCCGTGCTTATAAGCCGGACCAGGTCTCGGAGGAGGAGCTGAACGCCGTGCTGGAAGCCGGCACCTACGCTCCCACCGCCATGGGCCTGCAGAGCCCCAAAATCGTGGTGATTCAGGACCCCGAAACCCGGGCCCTGCTGTCCCGGATGAATGCCGCCGTCATGGGCCGCGAAGGGTCCGACCCCATGTATGGGGCCCCCACCTATCTGCTGGTTCTGGCCGATGCCGCCCGGCCCACCGCCCAGCAGGACGGCAGCCTGGTGATGGGCAACCTGATGAATGCCGCCGCCAGCCTGGGGCTGGGCAGCTGCTGGATCAACCGCGCCCGGGAAATGTTTGACTCGGCCGAGGGCAAGGCCCTGCTGGCCCGGTGGGGCATCCAGGGCGAATGGCAGGGCGTGGGCTTCTGCATTCTGGGCTACCCTGCCGCCGATCCCAAGCCCGCCGCCCCCCGCAAAGCCGACTATATCGTCCGGGTATGATGCGCCGGGACCGTCTGCCGAATCTTCCCGCCGACGGGGCGGGCCTGACCTGTCTGGAAGGCCCCGAGGGGGCCGCCTGCCTCTATGAGCTGGCCCAGGGCCAGGAAGAAGGCGCCGCCCTGCGGATTCGGGGCGCCGACCTCACCGGCGAGGAGCTGGACGGGCTGGACCTGTCCCGCTGCCTGCTGGAGGACTGCCGCTTTACCGGCGCAGGCCTGCGCCGCCTCTCCCTCACCGACTGCATCCTGGTCCGCTGCGACTTGTCGGGGGCCCAGGCCTACGACAGCAGCCTGATCCGGTGCCGCTGGCAGGGGTCCAAGGCCCTGGGCTGCAGCCTGGCCGGAAGCCGGGCCCGGGGCTGGGAGGTGGTGGACTGCCGCCTGGACGCCCTCCGCCTGGACGGCGCCGCCCTGGAATCGGTCCATGTGGTCCGGTCCAGCCTGGCGGGCGCCAATCTGTCCGGCCTCCGCTGGAAACAGGTGGAGCTGGACGAGGCGGACCTGTCGGGGGCCAATGTGGCGGGCACCTCCCTCAAGGGGCTGGACCTGCGGTCCTGCCGCCTGGAAGGCCTCACCGCCGGCGACTCCCTGCGGGAGCTGCGGGGCGCCATCGTGGACCCCATCCAGGCCGCTGAGCTGGCCCGCCTGCTGGGCCTCGACATCCGATGAAACCAATCCCCACGCTGAAAGGAACGCTATGAAGCCTGATTACAAGCTGGTCGCCAAGGCCAAATACATCCATTTGACCGCAGACCTCGCCGCAGAGCTGTGGCAGGAGTGCTACAAGAAGTATTATCCCCCCAAGCAGCTGGCCGCCCTGATCGAAAAACTGCAGAGCGCCGACGCCATCGAGGAGGACATCGACCGGGAGGTCAACTACTTCATCGTCCAGATGGGCGGCAAGCCCATCGGCTACTTTGCCTGGAAGATGGACAACACCGCCCTTCACCTGCTCCACGTCTATCTGCAGCCCGCATGGCGGGGCAAAGCCCTGGGCCGGGATATCCTCAGCTCCTGTGAGCGTTTGGCCCGCAGCGACGGCAAGGGCCGGGTCTACGCCGAGGTCCACACCAAAGCTCTGCCGGTGCTGGCTTTCTTCAAGGAGCGGGGCTACCGCCCCGGCGCCCCCGTCCAGAACGATGTGGACGGCATCCTGATGGACCTGACCCCGGTGGAAAAATTTCTCTGATTTCAGCACATTCTGCGCAAATAATGATTGCAATTTTGTTCAGTATGGTATACACTTGCATTAAACCATTAAAGCGTATCTTGCAATCAGTGAGGATTCTATCATGGGTAAAGATCATCCGACCGGTAAATCCGGTCTGTACCAGGCCATCCTCCGGCTGGAAACGCCGGAACAGTGCTACCGCTTCTTTCAGGATGTGTGCAGCTACTCCGAGCTGAGCGCCATGGAGCAGCGCTACGACATCGCCGAAATGCTGGCGGACAAACGGATTTATGCCGACATCAAGGAAAAGACCGGCGCGTCCAGCGCCATCATCAGCCGGGTGAACCGGGTTTTGTCTTCGGAGGACAGCGTCCTGCTCCAGTTTGTGGAACAGGCCGGCCCCGACAGCCCGGATGACCCGACATAACATCAAAAATGGAGGTAACACCTATGAGCAAAGCAGTTGTATTTTTCGCTGAAGGCACTGAGGAGTGCGAGGCCCTTCTGGTTGTGGATCTGCTGCGGCGCGGCAAGATCGAGGTTGTGGTGGCTTCTGCTTCGGGCAGCCTGACGGTCACCGGCAGCCACAAGGTCACCATCACCGCCGACGCTCTGGCCGAGGATGTGGACTACAGCGATGTGGATCTGGTGGTGCTGCCCGGCGGCATCCCCGGCACCCCCAACCTGGCCGCCAATTCCACCGTGACCAGCACCGTCAAGGCCTTTGCCGAGGCCGGCAAGAAGGTGGCCGCCATCTGCGCCGCTCCCAGCATCCTGGCCGATCTGGGCCTGCTGGAGGGCAAGAAGGCTACCTCGCATTTCACCTTCCAGGATAAGCTGACCGGCGCTGTGGTGCTGGACCAGGAAGTGGTGGTGGATGGCAACATCACCACCAGCTACGGCCTGGGCGGCGCTATCCCCTTCGGCCTGGAGCTGGTGCGCCAGCTGGTGGGCCCCGATGAGGCAGCCCGCGTCCAGAAGGCCATCGCTTACAAGCACAGCCTGCTGTACAAGACCCACCGCTGATCCCACCCCAAAAAGCAAGGCAGACCCCCACCGGGGCCTGCCTGGGCGTGTCGAAAAACGACACGCTTTAGGGGGAACCCATTTCTGCACGCATACGCGTGACAGAAATTCCTCGGTTGCGGTTCCCTGCTTTTGCGGCGGGCGTCGCGGCGCCCTTGCAAAAGACAGACCGCGGCCCCTGCTCCGCTTCGCCTGTTTCTACCGCAGGCAGCGGCTCAGCTCCGCAGTCCCTAATATCCCCCTGGGGACAAAATTTGCCGCAGAACCGCGCACTCGGCCTTGCGGCCTCGCACACTCTCTGCGGCAAATTTCCCTGTAGG
>NZ_NFHK01000066.1:0-12019 GCF_002161315.1 Faecalibacterium sp. An77 | reverse complement strand
GCCGCCATGAGCCAGCAATGCAGTTGGCCGATTGTTTCGCGGCCCCTTGAGGGGCTTTGTCCGTATTATGCCCTTCTAGGGCTTCCTCAAGCCCCCGGCTTTGCCGGGGGTCATGACTTAGTAAGATACTTCGCTGATTTCGCCATTCATCTACCGTCACGGAAGTTGTTTTGATTTTATCAATGATCCATTGTGGGGATTCGACAACAGTACGCCAGAATGAGTATACTGCTCTATCTGCGTCATTTATAACTACATAATCCACAAGGTCATCAACTAGCAGGTGACAAGCAATACTGGCCCCACCAGCAAAAGGTTCAACATATATACAACGCTTTGCTGAGTTTGACGTAATAATATTAGAAATGATAGGATACAGTGCTGATTTGCCTCCAGGATATCGAAGAGGTGAGTAATTACTCATTTGAAATTGCCCTTTCATTTTGAATACAATAAACTCATTTTACTAATAATAGCTTTTTTTTGAAAAAAAGTCAACGCTGGAGGATCAATCCATAACCATATACTTTATACTATATGCGGAAATTGAAAATGATTTGCATTGAAAAGAGGTGGTGCAAAGTGCCGAAAAACGGCGCAAACATCAGCTTGACCAGCTACGATGACATTTTTTCCACCGAAGAAAGCCGCCAGACCGAGCAGATTCAGCAAATCCCAATCGCAGACCTGCATCCCTTCAAAAACCACCCCTTCAAGGTGCTGGACGATGAGGCCATGCAGCGGACGGTGGAAAGTGTGGCTCAGTTTGGTGTGTTGGCTCCGTTGGTTGTCCGACCACGGGAGGAAGGAGGTTATGAGATTATTTCGGGCCACCGGCGGCAGCACGCCGCCGAGCTGGCAGGGCTGAAAACCCTGCCGGTGATTGTACGCAACATGGATGATGACCAGGCGGTGATTCAGATGGTGGACAGCAATTTGCAGCGCGAGAGCATCCTGCCCAGCGAGCGGGCTTTTGCCTACAAAATGAAGCTGGAAGCTATAAAAAAACAAGGTGCTAGGTCGGATTTAACTTCTGGACAAATTGTCCAGAAGTCAAAACTCTCCATCGAAAAAGTGGCTGAGGATGCAGGAGAGGGATATAAAACAGTCCAGCGCTTCATACGTCTCACCAACCTGATCCCCGAACTGCTGGAACTGGTAGACCAAAAGAAAATATCCTTCAATCCCGCTGTGGAACTGTCGTACCTGACGGTCTCCGAACAGCGGGATTTTTTTGAGGCCATGCAGGACACCCAGAATGCGCCTTCCCTGTCCCAGGCTCAGCGGATCAAAAAACTGAGCCAGGCTGGAAAGTGCAGCTATGAGGCCATCTTTGACATCATGGGCGAAGAAAAGAAGGCCGAAATGGATCGCGTGACCATCAAAAACGATGTGCTGCGCAAGTATTTTCCCAAGTCCTACACCCCGCGTCAGATGGAGGAAACCATCCTGAAGCTCCTGGAACAGTGGCAAAAGAAACGCCAGCGCAGTCAGGAACGCTGACCGGCTGGCAAAACAACCAGAACACAACTTGAAAATTTGGAGGTAACGCCTATGGCAACCAAGAAAACCGCAGCCACCATCACCACCCGGCAGATTTACGAGAAGGTCTGCGCCATGGAGAAAATGCTGAAAGAGTGTCTGGAAGTCCCGCCCCCGGCAGAGGCAGAAACCAAGCCCTATCTGGCCGCCGCAGCTCCCGATCTGCCCCTGTCTGTCATTCGTCTGGCAGATGCACCGGACATCCTGCCCTGCTTCGATGAGACCGATATGCTCTACGGGTTCAAGGACATTCCCGTTATGATGAGCTACTGCCCGGAACAGGTCTTGCGGATCGGTGAGGAATATTATCTGACCGGCCCCATGATCTTTTTCAGGATTGATGAAAAGGGGTATACGGTATCCCTCACGGTGGATGACCTGTACAAGCTGGCCGAGTTCCTGGAGGAACACACCGTCATCCTGATGACTGGCCCGGACAGCTTTGTGGGCATCCGGCTGGACTGACCATGTGGGCGGGAATGGCACATTTTGCGGCAGGAACCTGGTTTGGGTTCTTGACCGCAGTTCTGCTGCAGGCCGGAAAGGATGGTGACGCTCATGCAGGAAGATGTAGAGAACAGAACGATCAACTTTGCCATCAGCACCACCAAACTGACAGGGAGGACACTTCTGGCGGCAGCGCGTAAATTCTTGCAGTGGAGAGCGGGCAAGGTGCACAGCAAGCCAGTGGGCAAACAGAGTGTCAAACAGATGCTGCGGCAGGATCAGGGAGCCACCAACATCGAGATCGAGAAAACCGGCATCCGTGACTTGAAACGGATTTTGGACAAGTACGGCGTGGACTACGCCATCACCAAGAACCACGACACCCCGCCGCGGTATGTGGTTTTCTTCAAGGCAAGGGACGCTGATACCCTGACTGCTGCTTTCAAGGACTACTCCGCCAAACTGGTCAACAAAGAAAAACGCCCCAGTGTTCTGGAGCGTTTGGAGCAGTTCAAGGCCCTGGCTGCTGAGTTGGTGCCCGGCAAAATGAGGGAAAAGAGACAGGAGCGTGCTGACCGATGAACCAGAACACAAAACGATTGGTAATCCCGAACCTGCCCTATATCCTGATGGGTCTTTATGCCACCAACCTAGGCCGAGCCTGGCGGGTGGCGGCGGGTACCGACATGACCGAGAAGATGCAGTCCCTGATGGCAGTTCTGCCGGATGTCTTGGGGCATATCATCCCCAGTTTTCACCCGCTGGACCTGCTGGTGGGCCTGTGCTGCGGCGCAGGGCTTCGCCTAGCGGTATACCTCAAGGGCAAGAACGCCAAGAAGTACCGCCACGGCAGCGAATACGG
This sequence comes from Faecalibacterium sp. An77, assembly GCF_002161315.1. Classification (NCBI taxonomy): domain Bacteria; kingdom Bacillati; phylum Bacillota; class Clostridia; order Eubacteriales; family Oscillospiraceae; genus Faecalibacterium; species Faecalibacterium sp. An77. The sequence goes on along the minus strand of NZ_NFHK01000066.1, from coordinate 9,168 downwards.
CTCCGCTCGATGGAGTGCATAATTTTAAGTGTAAAGGAACTCTACATGGACGCACAGGAGGTTATGCACATGACTGATTATAGCAAAATCACAGCCCTTTACTCCCGCCTTTCCGTAGGCGACGAGGACAGGGACGGCGGCGAGAGCAACAGCATACAGAACCAGAAAATCTTTTTGGAGAACTACGCCAGAGGGCAGCACCTAACCAATATCCGGCACTACATCGACGATGACGAAAGCGGCAGATTTTTTGACCGCTCTGCCTACTCCCGTATGATGGACGATGTAGAAAACGGCAAAATCGGCGTCTGCATTATGAAAGACCTTACCCGCTGGGGGCGCGACTATCTCCAAGTCGGTAACGCTATGGAGATATTCAGACGGAACAATGTGCGCTTTATCGCGGTCAACAACGGCATTGACAGCGAGAAGCCCGACACATTGGAGTTTGCACCCTTTATCAACATCATGTCGGAGTGGTACGCAAAGGACATCAGCAAGAAAGTGAAAACGGGCATTAAAACCAAAGGCATGAGCGGAAAGCCGATTGCCACCGAAGCCCCCTACGGCTATATGAAAGACCCGGACAACAAGGATTTTTGGATAATCGACGAGGAAGCCGCCGAGGTTGTACGACTTATTTTCCGTCTGTTTATCGGCGGGAAGAACCGCAACCAAATCGCCGTGTATCTGAAAAACGAGCAAATCCCTACCCCCACTTTCTACATGAAAGACCGCGGGCGGGGCACTTGTAAAAATAAGACGCTCAACGAGGATAACCGCTGCAAGTGGAACAAAGCCACCTTGACCCATATCCTCACGCGGCAGGAGTATTGTGGCGATGTGGTAAACTTCAAGACCACAAAGCATTTCCGGGATAAGCATAACCACTATGTAGACCGAAGCCAATGGCACATCACAGAAAATGTGCATGAGCCGATTATTGACCGCACCGACTTTGAAACCGCACAGCGGATTTTGGAAAATGCCCCCGTCAGACGCCCCAACGGGGACGGGGAAATCCACCCTTTGTCCGGCTTGCTTTTCTGTAAAGACTGCGGCGCAAAAATGCACATCCGCATAGATTACCGAAACGGCGGCAAGCGCCATGTTGCCTATTGCAGCGAGTATCACAAGGGAAAAGCCAAAAATCCCAAGTGCAGCTCCCCGCACATCATCGACGCGGATTTGCTCATGCAGACCGTCGCGGAAGTGCTGAAGAAAATCGAGGACTACGCTATCAGCAACCGGGCGGAGTTTGAAGCCTTAGTGAAAAAGAGCCTTGCCATGCAGCAGACCGACAAGACCAAAAAACAGCAGAAGCGTGTCCCGCAAATCACGACGCGCCTTGAACAGATTGACAAGGTGCTGAACAAGCTCTATGAGGACAACGCCCTCGGCACGATCCCGCAAGACCGCTATGAGCAAATGTCGCAGAAGTATTCAGAAGAATACTACGCGCTGAAAGCGGAACTTGCCGAGTTGCAAGAGAAGCTATCCGCTTTTGAGAACGCGGGAGGGCGGGCGCAGAAGTTTTTGAAGCTGACGGAACGCCATGCCGCCTTTACCGACCTGACCCCGGCTATTCTCAACGAGTTTGTCAGCCGGATTGAAGTGCATGAGCGCGACAAGAAAAGGGCAAAACAGGCTATTCAGCATATCAGCATATATTTTAACTATATCGGCAGGTTTGAGAACGAAGTGACGCAGCTTGCAGAGCCGACCGAGCAGGAAATCCGGCAAATGCGGGAGAAAATCGAAGAAGCCCAAAAGGAAAAGAGCCGCGCCTACCACCGGCAGTATTCAAGGGAGTACCGGGCGCGTAACCTTGAAAAGCAGCGGGAGTATGAGCGTATCAAGGCGCGGGAATACCGGGCAAGGAGAAAGGCGCAGGCCGCCGCAGCAGCACCCGCACAGTAAAACAGAATACCGACAACCAAGAGGGATTTTCCGGGCTGCGGGAAATCCCTCTTTTGCGCCCGGAGAAAGGAGCCGCCTATGGCAGAACAGACCCCCGACAATATCATCACGACACAGAGGAACGGACAGACCATCGTTGCGGAGTTGTTTTTCAATCACAGCGGCACAGAAACATTCCGCGACAAGCTGCTCAAAGTGATACTTTCCGACAGTCTGCATTTCTCCGCGTCTGACGGTCAAGAGCCGGAAAAATCGGAAATCTTGCGATAACAGCCGCCCCGACGAACCATTCCTCGTCCGGGCGGTTTTTATCGTCAAAAACGCTGTTTTCTCCAAGTCAAGAGCCGGAGAAAACACCCGAAAAATGCCCCTATTGCGTAACAGGGGCGCAGAAAGGAGCTTGCATGAGAACAGGGCTTACCAAGCAGGAAAAGACCACCGATATTTGGTTTGACGAGAAAGACCCCCTTATCCATATCCGCACCCACAACACCGCCTTGAAAAAGCGTCTGCTTGCATACAGCCGCCGCTACCCGGCGATCTGCCAGCAGACCGATGCAGACCCGGAAACGGGCTGCATGGAGTTTGACATTGAGAAAGGCCGTTTCTCTTTCCGTCTGACCGCCCCATACAGTGAGGAACGCAGGGAAGCGGCGCGGCAATATGCCAGAGAGAACAACGCCGCTGACAGGCTGAAATGATGTAGATTTGTTCACAATCTTATGATATACTGTTTCTTGGGAACAAATCGGAGTTGAGGAGGCAAACCATGTATTCCTTATTGTTATTAAATCTGATTATACCTTTTGTAATGATTTTGGTTGGGGACATATTGAAAAGACAGCCTGCAACTGACATAAAATCGGGTAACGGATATAACACACCAACTGCACGGAAATCACAAGAACACTGGAATTATGCACAAAGTATAGCACCAAATAATTTTATCTCTCTTGGCAAGGTATTAGGAGTAGTTGAGATTATTTTAAGTATAGGAATGTTCCTTTTACAGATTTCAGTTAATATTGCCCTTACTGTAGGAATTTGTACGGGAATAGTATTTTTGTTTTGCGGCTTTTATAAAACAGAAATAGGAATAAAGAATAAGTTTAAGGAATGAATTTTTGTTTAATCGAACAGAACATAGTAAAATCAAACACTCCACCCACAAGGGACAGCCGAGAAAATCGACTGTCCTTTTTCTATGCCGACAGGCAGAAAGGAGCGACCAGTCATGACGAAACCGAGAGAGAAAACCCGCGAGGAATTGACCGCCGAGATTGAGGAAAGCAAGAAGAAAATCCGGCAGTTTGAGAACCGGGAGAAAATCATCAAGCAGAAGTTATCCGTTGAGGAACGCAAGGCGAGAACCCACAGGCTTTGCAAGCGCGGCGGCTTCATGGAGAGCCTTGTGCCGGAGCTGATTGCCATGCCGGACGAGGACGCGAAAGCCTTTTTACGGCTTGCCTTGACGAGCGAGCCAGCACAGGAGTTTTTGAAAAAACGAGCCGGGGACGGGAACGCGGAGTAATCCCTTTGGAACAAAGGGCGCACTTATACACCCTTGCGGGCGTGTGCGCTCTGCCGAGGGCTTTATCTCCGCACAGGGAACTTTCCCCGCGCTCCGATATGGCGGCTTTGCCGCAACAAGGGGCTGCACCCCTTGCGCCGCTTCGCGGCTATCCCTGCACACCCACAAAAACAGTACACCCGCCCCGGCGTCTGTACTATTTTTGCGGGTTTTATTATCCTATCCGGGAGGTGATACCCATAGCCATTTACCATTGTAACATCGGCATTGTGAGCCGAGGAAAAGGCAAGTCAGCCGTTGCCGCAGCCGCCTATCGAAGCGGCGAGAAAATCACAAACGAGTGGGACGGAATGACCCATGACTACACCCGCAAGCGCGGCGTTGTCCATACGGAAATCCTACTGCCGCCCCATGCCCCGCCCTCTTTCTCTGACCGCGCTGCCCTATGGAACAGCGTGGAACTTTACGAGAAAGCCGGGAACGCCCAGCTTGCCAGAGAGATTGACGCAGCACTCCCCATAGAATTATCCAGAGAGGAACAGATCCGGCTCGTCCGGGAATACTGTTCCTCTCAATTTGTTTCCAGAGGAATGTGCGTTGATTTTGCCATTCACGACACCGGCAGCGACAACCCCCATTGTCATATCATGCTTACCATGCGCCCCCTTGACGAGCGCGGCGCATGGGCGGCGAAGTCCAAAAAGGAATATGACCTTGACGAAAACGGCGAGCGTATTCGCTTGCCAAGCGGCAGATACAAGACGCACAAAGTTGACCTCACAGGCTGGAACGACAAGGGCAACGCGCTTTTATGGCGCAAGGCATGGGCGGATATTTCAAACGCCTACCTTGAACGCGCCGGAAGCCCGGAGCGTATCGACCACCGCAGCAACGCCGAGCGCGGCATTGACGAGCTGCCTACCGTCCACATGGGCGTAGCGGCTTGTCAAATGGAGAAGAAAGGCATAGCCACCGAGAAAGGCGAGCTGAACCGGAATATCCAAAAGGCAAACCGCCTTATCCGGGAAATCCGGGCGCAGATTGGAAAGCTCAAAGAATGGATTGCCGACCTGTTCAAGGCGCGGGAAACCGCCCCGGAGCAGCCCCCGCAATCCCCCGGCCTTGCAAATCTGCTGATGAAGTATTTAAGCGTTCAGAGAGAAAAGAGCCGGAAGTATTCGCAGAGTTGGCAAAGGCAGCACGCAGCCGACGAGCTGAAAACCGTTGCAAAGGCGGTCAACTATCTTTCCGGGCATGGTATCTCCACCCTTGACGAGCTGGACGCAGCCCTTTCCTCTGTCAGCGACCAAGCCGACGCTATCCGGGAGGGCATGAAAACCGCCGAGAAGCGCATGAAGAAGCTACAAAAGCTAATTGAATACGGGAAGAACTACACAGAGTACAAGCCCATTCACGATGAACTGAAAAAGCTGCAAAACGGCTGGACAAACAAGCGCGACAAGTACGAGGAAGCCCACCGCGCCGAGCTTACGCTATGGAACGCAGCGAGCCGCTATCTCCATGCAAATCTGCCGAAAGGGACAAAGAGCTTGCCTATCTCTGAATGGGAAAAAGAGCACGCCACTCTCAGCGGGCAGAGAACAGCGGAATATACCAAGCTGAAAGAAACCCGCGCCGAGGTTGCCGAGCTGCACAATATCCTCAAGTGCGTTGATATTGCGCTGAAAGCCGACCAGCCGGAGCAGACACAGAGCCGCACCAAGCGGCAGGAACAAGAGCGATAAAGAAAAGGGCGGGCACGCTGCTTTGCCTGTCCGTCCTATGTGTTACTCAATAAATGGCAATTTAATAGCGCAAAACAAAATAAATCACATATACCCAACTAAGCAAGCCATGAAAAATTGCCCACCAAACAGATTTCCATGTTGTATAACTTATTACCATAGCTAAAGCACTACCAAATGTTATTCCTGTTTTTACAGTTTTTTCCGCTATTGTCGTTTTATTTTCTTCCATCGTCTTTTGCCTCCAATATTCCGATTTGTTGACTTTATTCTACTCCAAAACTATGAACAATTCAACCACAGAAAGCGAGGTATCAACCATGTATTACACCCAAGAACAGATAGACCGGGCGAACCAAGCCGACCTTGTTTCTTTCCTGCAATCACAGGGCGAGCAGCTTATCCGCGCAGGACAGGAATACCGCTGGAAACGGCACGACAGCTTGACCGTCTGGGGAAACAAATGGTATCGCCACAGCCAGAGCAAGGGCGGCGCACCCGTTGATTTTGTCATGGAGTTTTTCGGCAAGAGCTTTACCGAAGCCGTTGAACTGCTGACAGGAGAAAAAGGCGCAGCACCGCCGCCGGACAGACCAAGCCCCGCGCCCATTTCTAACTTCCGACTGCCGCCCCGCAGCCCAGACAACCGCATAGCGAGAAACTACCTCACAGCAGCCCGCCGCATTGATGAAGATGTGACGGGCTTTTTCTTTGCCCGCGGCGATATTTACGAGGACGCAGCCCACCACAACGCCGTATTTGTGGGGCGGGACGAGGACGGAATACCGCGCTACGCCCACAGCAAGGGAACGGCGGGAAACTTCCGACTTGATGTGAAAGGCAGCGACAAAGCCTTTAATTTCTGCTACCGGGGCGAGGGAGACAGGCTTTTTGTCTTTGAAGCCCCCGTTGACCTGCTCTCTTTCCTCTGCCTGTTCAAAAAGGAATGGCAGAAGCAAAGCTACCTGTCATTGGGCGGCGTGGGAGAAAAAGCCCTGCTCCGCTTTCTCTCTGACCGTCCGAACATCAAGACCGTTTATCTCTGCCTTGACAGCGACGAAGCCGGAAATGACGCTTGCAGCCGCCTTGTGAAGCTCATGCCGGAGGGCTACACCGTCCACCGGCTTATCCCTCTTTTCAAGGATTGGAACGAGGTATTGCAGCACCGGGCAGAAATCACAGATGGGAAGTTTTTGCGGGAAGCGGTTTACGGCTTGAAAGAGCCGCCGCAGGAAGAAACCGTTGAGATTATCCGCATGAGCGAGGTTGACACGCAGACCGTTGAATGGCTATGGGAGCCGTATATCCCCTTTGGGAAAGTAACCATTGTGCAGGGCAACCCCGGCGAAGGCAAGACCACCTTTGCCCTACGCCTTGCCGCCGCTTGTACCAACCGCAAGCCGTTCCCCCACATGGCGGCGCATGAGCCGTTCAATGTGATTTACCAGACCGCCGAGGACGGTTTGGGCGACACCATCAAGCCCCGCCTTATGGAAGCCGAAGCAGACCTTGACCGCGTTCTTGTGATTGACGAGAGCAAGCAGGGGCTTTCCCTTTCCGACGAGCGCATAGAGAGAGCTATCCGGCAGACCGGGGCGCGGCTGATTATCCTTGACCCCATACAGGCGTATGTGGGCGAGAAAACCGACATGAACAAGGCCAACGAGATACGCCCCATGTTCCGCCGCCTTGCCGAGATTGCCGAGCGTACCGGGTGCGCCGTTATCCTAATCGGCCATCTCAACAAAGCCGCCGGAGGACAGAGCGCCTACCGGGGCTTAGGCTCCATCGACTTCCGCGCCGCAGCAAGGAGCGTCCTGCTGATCGGGCGCGTGAAGCGGGAACCGAATGTGCGGGTAATCGTCCATGACAAATCTTCCCTTGCGCCGGAGGGCAAACCCATAGCCTTTTGCCTTGACCCGGAAACGGGCTTTTCGTGGATAGGCGAGTATGACATTACCGCCGACGAGCTGCTGTCCGGCGCGGGCGGCAACACCGCCACCAAGACCGAACAGTCGGAACGGCTGATATTGGACTTGCTTGCAGACGGGAAAGAGCTTGCCAGCGAGGACATTGTAAAGGCCGCAGCCGAAGCCGGAATATCCGAGAGGACGGTACAGAACGCCAAGCGCAACATGGGCGGCATTTTGGGCGCAAGGCGCGTCGGCGGTCAATGGTATAACTTCCTCAAAAAGAAGCAGCCGCCCGAACCCGCAAGCTGAAAGTGCAAAACGCAGACCCTTTGCACCTTGCACTTTCGCACTTTCACAAGAATTTGCGTCAATAACTCAAAAAAGCACTTGACAAAACGCTTCATGGGGCAATGCCAAGGACATTGAACCCTTCATGGACCCCAAGTTCGAGGAGAATATCATCCTGACCAAAACGGAACGTCTGATGCTCTCCAGCCGGCCCCCTGACCCCAAGAATGCCCGGAACAAGAACGTGCTGATTGTGGGCGGCTCCGGCAGCGGCAAGACACGCTTCTGGATTAAACCCAGTGCGCCCGTAGGGGCGGTATAAACGTTACTGTAAGCAAGTAATAGGTTAAAGCATCATGCGGCAATAGCCGCAGCCTATCCTTCCCCGTCTTACCCCAAAAGGGAAACCGGAGGGCGACCATAGCATGGCGGAGGACACGGGGCACTGAAACCTCTGAGGTGCCCGCGTGACGGAAGGAAAATCCACGTATGAGGATGGAAGCTAAACTGCTTGAATGACAGCCTGAAATCGGGACCAAGATCCCACCCCTGACGTAGAGAGGTTGTACCCGTCAGTGTTCCTGACAGCCGCATTGTTTGGCTATGCGGCTGCAGATGCTCGGAACAGATTCAGCCACGGGAAAGTGGAAAAAGGCGAACGTCACATGCCGACAACGTGAAGCGCTTGTTTATACCGTACGAAACGGGGATTGTCTAAAGTGAAACGCCGAAAGGCTATGAAAACGCTGAGACGCGGGATTCTGAATATTCACCAGGACAACAGAGTTCCCATAGTAGTCCGAGGGCGGGAAGGCCGTCCGCATGGCGAAGGGGAACAGTGAATCATTTTCAAAACAGAAAGGATGGTGTGTGAGACACCATGAGAAATCCGATTCATGTCTTGAAAAGCCTTGAAGAAAAGGCAAGTGTAAGCAACTACCAATACGAAAGATTGTATCGCAATTTGTACAATCCTGAATTCTACCTTCTTGCCTATGCCAACATTGCAAAGTCGCAGGGGAGCATGACGCAGGGGGTAGACGGACAGACACTGGATCGTATGAGTCTACCGAGAATCAACCGGATCATTGAATCCATTCGCAACAGGACGTACCAGCCAAAACCTGCCAAGAGAAAGTATATTCCAAAGAAAAATGGAAAACTCCGCCCACTGGGGATTACTTCCACCGATGATAAGTTGGTGCAGGAAGTAGTCAGAATGATTCTGGAAGCAATCTATGAGCCGACATTCAGCAACTACTCTCACGGCTTCAGGCCCAAAAGAAGCTGCCATACTGCGCTCAGTCAGGTGAAGAAAACCTTTACAAGTGTCACCTGGGTTGTGGAAGGAGATATCAAAGCTTGCTTTGACCATTTTGATCACCATGTGCTGGTTGAATTGCTGCGCAAAAGAATTTCGGACGAGGCTTTTATCGGCCTGATTTGGAAATTCCTGAAAGCCGGATATATGGAGCAGTGGCAGTATAACTGCACTTACTCTGGTGTTCCGCAAGGCAGCGGCATCAGTCCTATCTGTGCCAATATATATCTCAATGAACTGGATGGCTATATGCAGGCATATAAAGAAAAATATGACTGTGAACCGACCAGAAGAAAGACGACCAAAGAATATGAACGGGCGTCACGGAGATACAAGTGAATTGTCAAACTAAGTGCAACAGGAATTAAGCTCGAAGTCCCATAATTCCTGGGCAGAATGGAAGTTAAGAACCTTGCGAGGCCTGGCGTTAATCAACGCCAGGTTTCGTTT
>NZ_NFHK01000065.1:0-12056 GCF_002161315.1 Faecalibacterium sp. An77 | reverse complement strand
CACTATGAGGCCCCGGAAGAAGAACAAAACTTCGCCACGCTGCTGGAATTTTTGAATGTGATGGAGGTCCGGGAGGATGACGAGGAGTATCAGAACCCGGTGGATATCATGTTTGAAAAATTGGGAGAGCGGCAGCCGAACCACTTTGCGGTACGGCAATACCGTCTTTACAAGCTGGCTGCCGGAGATGTATGCTCTAAGTGACTTCTTAATCATGGTTTTTGTCATGGTTAGTGAAGCAGTCACTTAGAGCATTTTCATTTCAGGAGGTACAGCCATGAGAAACGAGAAAATCACCCCTCTGTATGAGCGTTTGAGCCGCGATGATGAGTTACAGGGCGAGAGTAATTCTATCTCCAATCAGAAAAAGATGTTGGAGGACTTTGCCCGCCGGAATGGGCTGCCGAACCCCACTCACTTCACCGATGACGGCGTATCGGGAACCCGTTTTGACCGCCCTGGCTTTCTGGCGATGATGGAGGAAGTCGAGGCCGGACGGGTGGAGGCCATTGTTATCAAAGACATGAGCCGCCTGGGGCATGACTATCTAAAAGTCGGCCAGGTTATGGAGATTTTGCGGCAGCGAGGCGTCCGGCTGATCGCTATCAATGACGGTGTGGACAGTCTGAAAGGCGACGATGATTTTACCCCTTTCCGCAACATTATGAATGAGTTTTACGCCCGCGACACCAGCCGGAAAATCCGCTCCGTGTTCAAGTCCAAGGGCATGAGCGGCAAGCACCTGACCGGCACCGTTATTTACGGCTACTTGTGGGACGAGAAGCGGGAACACTGGCTTGTGGACGAAGAAGCCGCCGAAGTGGTACGCCGTATCTTTTCCCTGACGATGGAGGGCTATGGCCCCTATCAAATCTCCAAGCTGCTGTCCGAGGCAAAGGTTGAAATCCCCGCTGTCCATCTGGCACGCTTTCACGAAGGTGTAAACAGGTCAAAGCCGGTCAAAGACCCCTACGGCTGGGGATCGTCCACTATTGTGAACATCCTGAAAAAGCGGGAATACCTGGGTCACACCATCAATTTCAAGACCCGCAAGCACTTCAAGGACAAGAAAAGCCACTATGTTGACGAAAGCGAATGGACGATTTTCGAGAATACCCATGAGGCCATCATCGACCAGGAAACCTTTGACAATGTGCAGCGTATCCGGGCAAATGTCCGACGCTACCCGGACGGCTGGGGCGAAGCCCATCCCCTGACCGGCCTGATGTACTGTGCCGACTGCGGCGGCAAGATGTATGTCCATCGCATCAATAACGGCAAGCGTGACCCACAGTTTACTTGCAGCCAGTACACCAAAGTCCCATGCGGGACGCTCTGTGGCACACAGCACCGCATCCGGGCCGAGGCCGTCCTGACCCTGATAACCGATATGCTCCGGGCCATCGCGGAGTATTCTAAAAATGACCGGGCCGAGTTTATCCGCACCGTCCAGGAAACGCAGGCCGCCCAGCAGACCGCCGACATCTCCAAGAAGCGGAAACGGCTGGCCGCCGCCCAAAAGCGGGCCGGGGAACTGGAAAAGCTGATTTGCAAAATCTATGAGGACAATGCCCTGGGCAAGCTGCCGGACGCCCGGTATGAGGCCCTGGACGCACAGTATGCCAAAGAGCAGGACGCTCTCAATGCGGAAATCACGGAACTGGAAAAGGCCGTTACCGGCTATGAGCAGAGCCGGAAATCTGCGGAGAAGTTTATAGCCCTGATTGACAAGTATGAGAATTTCGACACGCTGACAAATACCATGCTCAACGAGTTTGTAGAGAAAATTCTTGTCCATGAACGCGCCCGGAAAGGCAGCCAGGACACCACGCAGGAGGTTGAAATCTACTTCAATTTTGTGGGCCGGTATATCCCGCCCGCCTTGCAGCCGGTTCCCCTGACCCCGGAGGAACAGGAAGAACTGCGGAAGAAAGAGGAACGCAAGGGCAGGCTTCACCAGAACTACTTGCGCCGCAAGGCCAACGGCAAGCAGAAGGAATGGGAAGAACGCTATAACGCCAAGCGCAAGGCCCAGGTGGAGGCGGCAAAGGCCGCGATCCGGGCCGAGGACATGGCAAAAGGCATTTTTATCCCTGTCAGCCAGTTGCCCAGGCAGGAGCCGTGCAAGTCCACCATATCGGCCAGCGCCGCAGTTTAACCAGCACAGTGCAAAGGAGGACGAACATGAACGAATTGACTTACACCCGCTGCGGAGATTACTACATCCCCAATCTGAAACTTTCCGAGCAGCCGGAGGCCCCCATCGGCAAGTATGGCCGTATGCGGCAACGCTACCTGAAGGAACACCGGCCCGGCCTTTACAGCAGCTTGATTTTGAGCGAAAAGCTGTACCCGCACCTGTTGGAGATTGACCGGGAGGCGCGTGAACGGATGGACGCCATGCTGCCCTGGATGATGGAGGCGGCGGGCGTCACCGAAGAACTGAAAGCCCGTGACCCTATGCGCTGGGTGGGGCTGATGAACACGCTGAAAACGCAGGTGGAGGAAACTATATTTGAGGAAATAATCTATCAATAGGACTATCGAAAAGGCGGATTGAAATCAAGAAGTGACCTCAATCCGCCTTTTCATTTTTACGGCAACCTGTTCTTATCTCCCCAGTCACACATTCCGTCCAGAATGGGAATGAGTGACTTTCCTCTCTCCGTCAAACTGTATTCTACTTTTGGCGGAATTTGCGGGTATTCTTCCCGATGAACAAGCTGGTCGGCCTCCAACTCTTTCAAGGTGGAACTAAGCGTCTTATAAGAAATTTCACCGATGTATTTTTTTATTTCATTGAATCGGACAACACCGAATTCCATCAGGGTATAAAGGATAGTCATTTTATATTTTCCGTTAATCAGCGACAATGTATAGCTGAATCCTGTGGAGCTAAGGCACTCATTGGAAATACATCTCTCGCTCATTTTACGCTCTCCTTAAGGTAAGTATTAAACTTTGTTGTAAGTATCGCACTTCAATGTGCGTACTTGTTTTTCTTTTAATTCTCGCTACAATTTTAATATAAGCACCGGGAAAAGTCAATCCCGTAAGAAAAGGAGGAAAAATCCTATGCAGAGTTATGAATACTTAGGCAAGCCGCTGCAAATCGGCAGCTTGACAATCAAAAACAGGTTTTGCATGGCTCCCATCGGCGGAGGGCAACATCACCTTCCCGGAGGTGGGCTGAAGGACGAAACCATACAGTATCTGGTGGAACGTGCGAAGGGTGGCTTTGGTCTGATTTTCACCGGGGCGTTGGCAGCGGACTGTACGGTTGACCCTTATACAGGTATTGGGCCTGCAATTCTTCAAAATCCGGACGCTTTCAAAATGACTGCAACGGAACTGAATGAACGGGCGAACGCCTATGGAACAAAAATTTTCGCACAGATTACGATGGGCCTGGGGCGTAATTATCCGAACCTTCCCGCCCCGTCCTCTGTTCATGTATTTCGCCATCCGGGAGAAGTTTCGCCGGAGCTGACCCATGACCAGATCAAGTCAAAGATTGAGTCGGTTATTAAGGCAGCGAAAATTGCAAAGGATTCCGGTTTCGCCGGTGTGGAAGTCCACTCCATTCACTGGGGCTATCTTCTGGATCAGTTTGCTTTGTCCATGATGAACCACCGTACTGATGAATATGGCGGCAGTTTGGAGAACCGTCTGCGCGCCGCAAAAGAAATCTTAGAAGGAATCAAGCAGGAGTGCGGCAGCAATTATCCTGTGAGTATGCGGCTGGGTCTGAAAACCTTTGTAAAAGACTTTGAAAAAGCAACGCTTACCGGCGAAGACGAAGCCGGAAGGACACTGGAGGAAGGCATCCAGATTGCGAAGCTGCTGGAATCTTACGGATATGACTGCCTGAGTGTGGACACCGGCACTTACGATTCCTTCTACTATGCCTGCCCGCCCATGTATATGCCGAAAGGCTATCTTGTGGAAATGGCAGCAAAGGCAAAAGAAGCCGTGAACATTCCTATTCTTGCAGGTGGCAGGATGAACGACCCGGATATTGCCGAAGCAGCGATTCGGGATGGAAAAATCGACGCTGTGGTAATGGGGCGGGCAGCATTGGCTGACCCGGAATATCCGAACAAGGTACTGACTGGACACACGGAACGTATCCGTCCTTGTATCGCTTGCAATCAGGGCTGTATTACCCGACTTCAGCAGGGAAAACAGCCTACCTGTGCAGTGAATCCAACCGCTATGCGTGAAATCCGCTTTGCTATGCGTCCCGCAATACAACCGAAGAAGGTAGTCGTTGTAGGTGGTGGCGTAGCCGGTATGGAAACGGCGCGAGTTGCCGCCATGCGGGGACATAAGGTTTCTCTGTATGAAAAAAATGATAAGCTGGGGGGCAATCTGATTCCCGGTGGTTCTCACAGCTTCAAAAAAGAGGTACGGGAATTGAACGCCTGGTATCAGGATGAATTGAGTCTGCTGCCGGTAGAAGTCCATACAGGGGAAACAGTGACCGCCAAGGAGCTGAAAGGCATGGGCGCTGATGTGATTGTGCTGGCGACTGGCTCTGTCCCGATTATGCCGAAGGTTCCGGGTATCGACGACGCAAAGGTGATCGGCTGTATGGACGCATTTGCTCACCCGGAAAAGGTTGGAGAAAAGGTAATCGTGATTGGCGGAGGTCTGGTAGGCTGCGAGATGGCTCTGGATTACGCCCAGGAAGGCAAGAAGGTCACGGTTGTCGAGGCTCTGCCAAAGATTCTTTCCGCAGGAATTCCGTCCCCCATTCCCAACGGACAGATGATTCCTGATCTGTTTGAATACCACCATGTGAATGTCATGGAAGGACATAAGCTTGCTGCCGTTGAAAACGGAAAGGCGGTTCTGGAATGTGCCGGACAGAAGAAAGAACTGGACGCAGATTCCATTGTCATCGCCGTAGGCTTCCGTCCCGCACCGTCTATGGCGCAGGAGCTTGCAGGCTGCGGCGCTGTTGTCTATGAGATTGGCGATGGTCAGCAGGTCAGCACGATTCTCCACGCCGTATGGGACGGCTATGAGGTCGGCAACAACATTTAATCAAGGTATAAGGCAAAACGCTTTATATAAAATCATCATGCAATTTTTAAGGAGGAAATCACCATGAGATCTGAAATCAAAGAATACCAGGCCGTAGAAGAAGCGGCAATGAAGTTTGTCAAGAGCGTGGCCGAGGGCAACAGCAAGTATGCGAAGGAGCTGTTCACTGATGAGGCGGTTCTGTTCGGCTATCTGGACGGCGAGCTGGAGCATGGCTCTATTGAGCAGTTTTACCACAACGTAGACACCGTACCCGGCGGCGACAATTTCAAGGCCCGTGTGGATGTGCTGCTGGTAGAGGAATCTCTGGCTGTGGTGCGCGTTCTGGAGGAAGGCTGGGGCAACCGTATCGACTTTACCGATGTGCTGCTTCTGCTGAAGATGAACGGCGAATGGAAGTGCGTAGCAAAAGCCTATAACCAGAACTCCAACACGATTCAGAAAAAGTAAGGATACCCGGCGGCCAGTCAGCCCGGCTGGCCGCCGGTTCATAGGAGGAATTGATATGAGCAAGAAAATCGTCGTGATTACCGGCAGCCCACGTAAAAACGGGAACAGCTTTGCCATGACGGACGCTTTCATCCAGGCCGCCGAGGCAAAAGGCCACAGTGTTACCCGGTTCGATGCTGCCGCTATGAATGTGAGCGGCTGTCATGCCTGCGAAACCTGCTACAAAACCGGGAAAGCCTGTTCCTTTGACGATGATTTCAACACCATCGCTCCGGCCATTTTGGAAGCAGATGTTGTTGTGTTTACTATGCCAGTGTACTGGTATTCCATCCCGGCTCAGATTAAGGCTATTATTGATAAGCTGTATTCGTTCTGCGTGGCGGGCAAGGAAATTGCCGGAAAAGGATGTGCGCTGATAGCCTGCTGCGAGGAAGATGATATGTCCGTTCTGGACGGTGTGCGGATTCCCGTGGAGCGTTCCGCAGCACTGATGAAATGGCACATGCTGGGTGAGGTATTGGTTCCCGGCGTATTGAATGCGGGCGACATTGCGAAAACAAACGGTTGCCAGCAGGCGGCTGCCCTTGCGGATAAAATGTAATTCAGGAGGGAGACTGCGATGAGTAAGAAAATTGTCATTCTGAACGGAAGTCCCCGCCGGAACGGGAACACATCCACCCTTGTCAAAGCGTTTACGGAAGGAGCGGAAAGCGTCGGAAACACCGTGACAGAGTTCTTCCTTGACGGCATGGATATTCACGGATGTAAGGGCTGTTTTGGCGGTCACAGCAGCCGGGAATGTCCATGCGTCCAGAAGGATGACATGAACAAGATTTATCCGGCGGTGAAGGAATGCGATGTGATCGTCATGGCGACGCCGCTTTATTTCTGGAACATGAGCGGCCAGATCAGGACCGCCATTGACCGCCTCTTTGCCCTTGAAGAAGGAGATGGAAATTTGCTCCGGGGCCATGACCGGGCTTGCGCCCTGCTGATGGCGGCGGAGGGACACGGTTTTGAGGATGTGACGCTCTATTTTGACCATCTGATGGAACATCTGCGCTGGAAAAACCTCGGCCATGTTCTTGCCGGTGGGAACGGTGATGTAGGTGACATCAAGGGCAAGCCAGAAATTCGGGCTGCTTATGACCTGGGAAAATCTATTCAGTAATTTTTAATAAGGAAATCAGAAAAGAGTTGGGCGACCATTACCTGTATAGCTTCGATGTAGAGCAGGTTTATGGCAACGAATCGGAAGAAGCGTTGTTTGCATGGAACGGCTACTCCCAGCTTTGTCCGGCAAAATAAAAAAAGGCAAATCCGATCATAAATCATATACACAAGCGATCCTGCCCCGCAAGACGGGGAAAGAAAAAACGTTGCAGGGCAGGCAGCTTCGTGTGCCCAAAATGGATTTTTAGGGTACTGCGGCGGTTTTGAGTAACATCAAGGCCGCCGTTCCTTATGCCCTCGACAAAGGAGTGACGCCTACACGCTGACACGGCGGCTTTAGGAGGGAGCCGCCATGAAGCACACTGACCGCCGACAAATTCAGACGATATTTGCACTACCGTCAAAAAAAGCCCAGCCACCGAACAGGCCCCGTCTGGCAGCCGGTGCGAAAATTGTCACAATGTAACTGAATACCGTATTTTTTGCGCTCGAATAGCTTCATGCTGTCCGGGCGTTTTTTCATACCTGTGGGGCCGGAACATCGGGTCAACATGGCCCGAACTTTGCCCCCGGTGCCGCTCCCCGCCGCTCCATTCAGATTTTCCCGCAAAAAATCTGAACGGAGGAAAGGCAGATGGAAGTCACCATCAACTACAATGGACAAGCTGTGGCCGTGGAGGTCACGCTGGAAGTCTATGAATTTCTTGACCGGGCCGACCACAAGACCGAGAACCTGTCCCATGAACAGCGGCGGCATTGGGATGGCCGGGAGTTTGACGAATACATAATTGCTACCGAGGGCGTGGGTATCTACGGCGAAACGCCGGAGGAATACCTGTGCCGCATGGAAACGCTGGGCGAGCTGATGGCCGTCCTGGACACCTGCACCGAGGCCCAGCGCCGCCGGTTCCTGCTCTATGCCCTGGACGGGCTGACCCTTGCGGAGATCGGGACGGTGTGCGGCTGCTCCAAAGTGGCCGTGTATCAGAGTGTGGAGGCAGTCAGAAAAAATTTATAAAATTCTTTGAAAACAGGCTTAACGAATGACCCCTTTTCGGGCTACCAAGTGAAAGGGATTGTTTCCCTTATCCCAGCGGGAGGCGGACAGCGGATAAGTTGCCCGCCTCTCCCATTTTCAGGAGGTGAGCCTATGAAAACCATCAATCTGCGGTGGATTTATCCCCACTACCGGCATGACGAGTTTGTGGAGGTCAGCGATGAAGTTTGGGAGGTCATGCGGCAAGCCCAGCGCGAGATGAACAACTATGAGCGCCGGAAGGTCTACCGCCGCGCCTACTACTCCCTGGACGCATATAGCTGGACGGAGAACTACGCGCTGGAACACGGCAGATCGCCGGAGGAAATCCTTTTGGAGCGTGAGGAACGGGCCGTCCGCCTGCGGCTGATTGCCGCCTTGCCGGAGGCCCTGGCCCATGCCACCCCCACCCAGGCCCGCCGCGTCCGGTCCTACTACATCGCTGGTATCAACCAGCCCAAAATTGCCCGGATGGAGGGCGTACACAGCAGCAAGGTCAGCGTTGCCATCCGGCGGGGCCTGCGGAATATGCGCCGCTGCTATGACGGCCTTTTCCCATCAGAGTGAGGGCGGGCCTATGCAGACGATCAACCTCAAGCAATATTACCCGTTCTGCACTGAGGACACCCTTGTGGAGGTGTCGGATGAAATCGCCGAGGCGTTCCTGCTGGATAAACGGGCTGAGGCCGCCAGGGAGCGCAAGATGTACCGCTACAAGGCGTTTTACTCCCTTGACTGTGACGATGGGATTGAAAAGGCCGCCATCGGCTGGGCGCAGCCATCGCCGGAGGATTGCCTGATGGAAAAGGAGGCACAGGCCGAATATGCCGAACTGCTCCGGCGGCTCTATGAGGCTCTTGCCACCCTCACGCCAGCGCAGGCCCGCCGCGTCCATGCCCGGTATATGTTGGGGATGAAAGTGAAGGACATTGCCGCGATGGAAGGTATTACCCCATCCCAGGCGGGGAAGTCCATTCATGCGGCGCTTCGGCGGCTGCGCCGGTACTTCATACGCCGGAAATGGACAGGCGGCCTATGAAAACCATCAACCTTAAAAAATACTACTACCCGATTTGTAAGAAAGACACCTTTGTGGAAGTGCCGGACGAGGTGGCAGACGCCATTGTGGAGGCAAGCCGCGCAGAGGATGCGAATGACGCCAAACAGCACTATCACTGTTACTCCCTGGACGCATCCCCAGGCATGGAAAACCATTTCCCGGAGCAGGCCGTTTCCCCGGAGGATATTCTGATGGAGAAGGAAACGGAACGGGAACAGGAGGCCACCCGCGCCCTGATGATGGAACGGCTCCGGGAGGCCCTTGCCACCCTGACGCCCCGGCAGGCGAGCTGCCTGCACGCCCGGTTTTGGGAGGGAAAGCCGTTCAAAGAAATTGCCGAGGCCGAAGGTTTTACCACATCGGCGGCCATTGTCACGGTACGCAACGCCATCATCAAGTTGCAGAAATATTATATCAAGCGCGGCTGGATGAAGCCGCCAAAGGAGAAAGCGATATGCACAAAGACCACACCGCCCAAGCGAAACCGAAAAAAGACGAGCGCGAAGAAGTCCTGAAGGAGATCCGGCAGCTTGAGAACCGCCAGAAGATTTTGGAGAACAAGCAGCGTAACGAGGAACGCAAGGCCCGCACCCGCCGCCTGATTGAGCGCGGGGCCATTTTGGAGGGCATTTTCCCTCTGGCCCCCGACCTTCCCGGCGTAGAGGTCAAGGCGTTCCTGATTGCCCTGTCCCATCTTCCGGGGGCGGCAGAACTGGCCGCAAAACTGCCGAAATCCGGGGACAAGCCGTAAGTCCCTTGTTTACAAGGGCGCACTTATACACCGTTGCCGGTGTCGTGCGCCCTGCCGGGGACTGTTGCGCTCTCCGAGCGCGATGGGGCGCTACACTCCCCAAACCCCTTGTGCGCCGCAGGTCACGGAACATCCGCAAGCGGCTGTTCCGTCCCCTGCGGCCTGAATACCCCTCACCGAAAGGAGGCGATCCCCATAGATTTTTGTCATATCCCTGCCAGTATCATCAAGCGCAGCGAGGGCCGTTCCGCTGTTGCCGCAGCCGCCTACCGCAGCGGAACCAAGCTGACGAATGAATGGGACGGCCTGACCCACGATTACACCCGGAAAGGCGGCGTTGTCCATGCGGAAATCATGCTGCCCGCCCACGCCCCGCGGTCATTTGCAGACCGCTCCACCCTCTGGAACAGTGTGGAGCAGATCGAGAAAGCCAGGGACAGCCAGCTTGCCCGCGAGATTGAGGCGGCCCTGCCCCGCGAACTGTCCAGGGAACAGCAGATTGCCCTTGTCCGGGCCTATGTGAAGGATAACTTTGTGGACAAGGGGATGTGCGCCGATTTTGCCATCCATGACAAGGGAACCGGCAACCCCCATGTTCATATCATGCTGACCGTCCGGCCCCTGAAAGAAAATGGCGCATGGGGCGCAAAGTGCCGCAAAGCATACGACCTGGACGAAAACGGCCAGCGTATCCCGGACAGGAAAGGCGGCTGGAAGAACCACCGGGAGGACACCACCGACTGGAACGACAAAGGGAATGTGGAGATTTGGCGGGCGGCATGGGCGGCCTATACCAACCGGGCATTGGAGGCCGCCGGTCAGCCTGCCCTGGTAGACCACCGCAGCTACAAGCGACAGGGAATTGATAAAATCCCCTCTGTCCACCTGGGGCCAGCGGCCAGCCAGATGGAGAAGCGCGGTATCCGCACCGACAAGGGAGAAGTCAACCGGCAGATCGCCGCCGACAACAAGCTGCTGAAAGAAATCAAGGCCCGCATTACCCGCCTCTACAACTGGTCGAAGGCCGAGGCCGAGAAGCCGGAGGGCCAGCAGCCCAGCATGGTTGACTTGTGGGAGACCCAGCAGCAGCTCAGGCGGCCAGACACCCGCACCGGCAAAATCCGAGCTTTGCAGGAGAGCGCCGCCCTGTTCAATTTCCTGAACGCCAACGGCATCCAATCCATGCAGCAGCTCCATGAAAAAATTTCCGATATGAACACCCGTTACTATGACCTGCGGCGAGGGATCGTCAAGGCCGAGCGCCGGATCGCTGTCCTCACTGAGCGCGGGGAGATGTGGGCGCAGTACAACGAGTACAAGGCTGTCCATAAGCAGCTTGCCAGGGTAAAGCCGGAGAAGCGGGAACTGTTCGAGCAGCGCCACAGCCGGGAACTGATCCTCTATGACGCGGCGGCCCGGTATCTGAAGGAACTGAAAGCCAGCGGCGAGGAACTTTCCCCGAAGGAATGGCAGCGCGAGATCGACCTGCTGACCGCCCAGAAGCAGGTGGACAGCATCGACATGAAGGCCATGCGGGAGGAACTGAAAGCTGTGGAACGGCTCCGCAAGGCCGCCGACCAACTGGCCCGGCAGGAACGGGACAATCCCCGCGACCGGGAGCCGGAGCGGTAAAGGGTACAGCGTTTTGCCGATCCCTCACGGGGGTGTCATGTTTCGGAGCTGTTGACAAAAGGGCTCCAAAAGATCATCAGCCCCTTCAGAAGAAGGTTTTCACGCAAAAGAAAAAGGCCGGATTGCGGCCTTCACCAGTCGTATTAAGTTCATAGCGCATGCAGACAAGAGGCATTGCTCGGTTACTCGTTCAATGCCTCGTTTGTATGTCCACCTTAAATTGTGCTCTGATTTCTGGTGGGAGAAATTGCCTTCGCACCAGATCTTCCGCAGTCTCAGTGCAGCAAAGTATTCTGGTGTGTTCAGATTTTTCATCTGCTCCTGCCTGGCTTCTTCATGCATCAGGCGCTCAATGAGGCGGCTATTTTTGGAATTACCCATGCACTGTTGTCGGCATGGACAGCTGCTGCAGTCTTTCTTTGCAGCCAGATATCTCTTCTTTTGGCTTTTCTTGCTATAACAAGAATATTCCAATATTTTTCCTTGTGGACAGACATAGAAATCTTTTTCTGAATTGTAGTTGAACGCCTCCGGTTCAAAGCCAGTTGTGTGAGAAGAAGCATTGTTGGGCTTTCTCTTTTTGGGAATATATGTTCGAATCCCGCGCTTTAACATGGCATCATACACTTCGCTGTTGTCATAACCAGCATCCGCGCAGATGGCTTCTGTTTTAAAGCCAAACTTATCAATCTGTGTTTCCAGTCGACTGGTATGAGGTGTGCAGTCATTGACATTCCCGGGCGTAACGAAAACATCTGTAATAATACCACATTCAGCATCACTGGTCTGGTGGTTCAGATAACAGAAAGCGTTGGGTTTTCCTGGACGATTCATAAGTCCTGATTCCGGATCAGTGGTACTCTTAATAATAGTTTTGGTCTTTTCTGGATATGTGACAGCTTCAT
>NZ_NFHK01000064.1:0-12114 GCF_002161315.1 Faecalibacterium sp. An77 | reverse complement strand
CGCAGAATTAAGACAAAACTAAAGGGCTTGCCGCCTGCTATTCACAGACAACAAGCCCTTTCGGCTGCTTAAACAATTTTTGCTTTCAAATATTGTCTAACTTTTTGGGGTCACTTCAGAGGAGAACCGGGCGGCTTTCCTATTGTTTTGAGTGCGGACGAAAACCTGTTAGGACTGGCAGGCAGTGATCAGGCTCATCTTGTAGACCTCGTCGGCGTTGCAGCCGCGGGACAGGTCATTGATGGGGGCGTTCAGGCCCTGCAGGATGGGGCCATAAGCGGCATAGCCGCCCAGACGCTGGGCGATCTTATAGCCGATGTTGCCGGCCTCGATGCAGGGGAAGATGAAGGTGTTGGCCTGGCCAGCCACCTTGCTGCCCTTGCACTTGGTCTGAGCGACCTCGGGCGAGACGGCTGCGTCGAACTGCAGCTCGCCGTCGATGGCCAGGTCGGGAGCCAGAGCCTGAGCCTTGATGGTGGCGTCGTGGCTCAGAGCCACGGTGCCGCCCTTGCCGGAGCCCTTGGTGGAGAAGCTCAGGACGGCGACCTTCGGGTCGATGCCGAAGATGGCAGCGGTCTTGGCGGTCTCGACAACCACCTCAGCCAGCTTGTCCGCAGCGGACAGCTTGACCTCGCCGGTAGCCTTGTCCACAGTGTCCTGATAGTCGATGTTGATGGCGCAGTCGCCCATGGCGATCCGCTTCAGGCCCTCATCGCCCCAGTCGCGGTCCAGAATGAAGCAGGAGCTCACCAGGTGAGCGCCCTTCTTGGTCTTGATCAGCTGCAGAGCGGGACGGACGGTGTCGGCGGTGGAGTAGGTGGCGCCGCCCAGCAGGCAGTCAGCCTTGCCCATCTTGACCAGCATGGTGCCGAAGTAGTTGGACTTCTTCAGCAGGCTGGCGCACTCCTCTGCGGTCATCTTGCCCTTGCGCAGCTCGACCATGGTGCTGACCATCTCGTCAAAGCCCTCATAGGTATCGGGGTCGATAATCTCAGCGCCCGAAATATCAAAGTTGCCTGCTGCAGCCGCTGCCTCACACTCAGCCTTGTTGCCGACCATGACGACGTTCAGGACCTTCTCGGCCAGCAGCTTGCTGGCGGCCTCCAGAATGCGGGGGTCGCTGCCCTCAGTGAAAACGATGGTCTTGGGGTTCGCCTTCAGCTGCTCTACCAGCGGCGCAAACATATCTGCCATTTTGATTACCTCCGATAACGTTGCCAAATTTCACTTCCTGTGTTGGACACAAGAAGCTCTTTCTCTCTTATTTTAACACAAGGCGCTGAAACTTCAATACGCAATTCGGATTTTCTATGAAATTTTACGCCTTTCTTCCTCCGGATTCCCCATCCTCCGGCCCGGCGCTCCCTTGACAGATCCCCGGAACCGTTGCAAAATAGGAAATACCGCCCCGGGCATCTCATGTCCGGGAGCTCAGAGGAAAGAGGGAATCAGGATGAAACGCAAGGCGCTGAAAGCCGCTCTCCCCTACACGCTGCCCATCTGTGTCGGCTTTTTGTTTTTGGGGATTTCCTACGGCTTTCTGATGCGGAGCAAGGGGTTTTCGTTTGTCTATCCGCTGTGCATGAGCCTGTTTATCTTTGCGGGGTCCATGGAGTTCGTCACAGTGGAACTGCTGCTGTCGGCCTTCAACCCCCTGCACGCCTTTTTGCTGGCGCTGATGGTCAACGCCCGCCATCTGTTTTATGGGCTGTCCATGCTGCAGAAATACCGCCGCACCGGCTGGAAAAAGTTCTATCTGATTTTTGGGATGTGCGACGAGTCTTTCTCCATCAACTGCACCGTCACCCCGCCGCCGGATGTGGACCGGGGATGGTTCATGTTCTTTGTCACCCTGCTGAACCACATTTACTGGGTGACCGGCGCCACCCTGGGGGCGCTGCTGGGATATGTGATCCACTTTGACACCACCGGCATCGAATTCGTTATGACGGCCCTGTTTGTGGTCATGTTCATCAATCAGTGGGAGGAGTCTAAAGACCACCGGCCCGCCCTGGCAGGGCTGGGCTGTTCGCTGGTCTGCCTGCTGGTTTTCGGCAGCAGTTCCTTTATTGTGCCGGCCATGGCGCTGATTGTCCTGAGCTTCCTGCTGGGCCGCCGCAGTCTGGAACGGGAGGTGGACCAATGACCACCACACAGAGCATCCTCACCATTGCGGCGGTGGTGCTGGCCACCATGCTGACCCGGTTTCTCCCCTTTCTGGTTTTCCCTGAGGGGAGAAAGCCGCCTGCCGCCATCACCTATCTGGGCACCGTCCTCCCCTACGCCGTCATCGGCCTGCTGGTGGTCTACTGCCTCAAGGATGCCGTGTTCACTTCCTGGCACGGCCTGCCGGAGCTGATCGCCATTGCCTTTATCGTAGTACTGCACAAGTGGCGGAAAAACACCCTGCTGAGCATTGCAGCGGGAACCATCCTGTACATGGTTCTGGTCCAGAACTTCTTCCGATAAGCCGTCAAGCCAAAGAAAAAGCGTACCACCGGCCCGGTTTGAACCGCTCCAGTAAAAGTAGACAATGAAAAAAGAAGGCCTCCTGTGGTAGAATAAAACTACTACAGGAGGTTTTTGCTATGCCCAGAAAATACAGCCACATTCAGGAACACGAGAAGGAAATAATAGAGCTTCGCAGCCAGGGAATGACTCTGCGTCAGATTGGAGAGAAGCTGGGATTCACATATAAGGAAATGCGTGGATTTCTTTCCCGATACAATCGAAAGCAGCGAAAACTTGCAGCGGGAGTTCCCCCAAAACCCAAGGGACGACCCAGGAAAGGCGAAGTCCGGGAGCCAAGCATTGCAGAATACAAATATGAGATCGAACGCCTGAAAATGGAGAATGAGCTGCTGCGGGATTTTCTGCGGTCCACAGAAAGGGAGTGAGAGCTAGAGCAAAATATGAGGTAATCTATCGTCATGGAGAGAAGTATCCGGTTTGCAGGATGTGCAAGTTCTTTGACGTTTCCCGGAGTGGGTACTACGCCTATACCCACAATCTGAACCGTCCAGATCCAAACCAGGCAATCATAGACCGGATTGCCCAGCAGCAGAAGAGGTGCAAAAATACATATGGCTATCGCCGGATGCATCTGTGGCTGGACAAAAACGGCTGTCACAGGAATCCCAAAACGATTCTCAGGATTATGAAAACCAACGGTTTGCTGTCTGAAATCCGCAGACGCAGGCAGTGGAAGCAGCTGGGGCAGCAGATTCACAGGTATGAGAATCTGCTGAATCGGGATTTCCATACAGAAAGACCAAACAGCAAATGGGTCACCGACATTTCTTATATCCATACAGAGCAAGGTGTCCTGTACCTGTCCATGATCCGGGATTTATACGACAACAGCATTGTGGCCTACAAGACTGCAGCCCAGCAAACGGTGAATCTGGTGCTGGACATCATTCGCCTTGCCATGAAGAAAGAGAAAGTCGCTGGGGAGTTGCACCTCCACAGCGACCAGGGCTTTCAATATACCTCACACGGATATTTTAAGCTGACTCAATCTTACGGCATTACGCCTTCCATGTCAAGACGCGGAAACTGCTATGACAACGCAATGGCCGAAAATTTTTTCGGTATCCTGAAAACAGAATGCATCTACCGCCAAAAGTACCCCTTGCAGGCCTCTTTTTTGTACTGTCCGCACAATATGGGGCGGTTCAGTTCGGGCACACGGTACGCTTTTTTGTTATGGGTTACGGCTGGTTGTTTTCCGCGTTTTCCTCGAGGGTGGTTTCGAGGGTTTCTTCCAGGATGTCGTTCAGGTTGTCGCTCTGTTCGGCCTCCTGGGCGGCTTTCTTGCGCATCCGGTCGATGCGGGCGTTGACGGTTTCTTTCAGGAGGATATAGACTACCGCCATTACCGGGATGAAGAAGATCATGCCCAGAATACCGAAGGCCTCGCCGCCCACCAGAACAGCAATCACGGTCCACAGGGGTTCCAGGCCCACCGAGCTGCCCACCACGCGGGGGTAGATGAACTGGTTCTCAATGAACTGAACCACCTGATACACCACCAGGCAGAGAATGGCCTGCAGGGGGTTGACCAGAAGGATCAGCGCCACGCCAATGCCGCAGGAGATGAAGGCGCCCACATACGGCACAAAGGCACAGACGGCGGTCAGCACCGCAATGAGGCTGGCATACGGGATGCGGAACAGGGACAGCGCAATGAACATCAGCACGCCCAGCACCACAGCCTCCATGGACTGGCCCGACAGGAACTTGCCAAAGGCTTCCCGAACCAGGATGCCCACATGGTAGATCTGGTCCGCCACCGGCTGCTTGACAAAGGCGTAGAGCAGCTTTTTGGTCTGGCGGGAGAGGTTCTCTTTGTCGATGAGGATATACAGGGCAATGACCAGAGAGAACAGCGCGGTGCCCAGCACCGAGACGGTAGCGGTCACAGCCCCCACCAGGGTGCCCAGCATGCTGGTGGCGCCGTTGATCATCTGACCGGCCAGCTCCTTCAGGTCGATGGAGGCCAGCTGCTGTTCCAGCATGGTGGTGTCGATGCCCAGGCTGTAGAGATAATCAATCCAGCCGGGCAGGCTGGCCTGAATCTGAAGAATGACGCTGGAAATGGATTTTTGCAGCTCGGGGATCAGCATCAGAACCACGATGGCCACAACCACCACCATGCACACAAAGGTCAGCAGCAGGCTGAGAATCCGCAGCGCCTTGCCCGACTTCTCGGGGTGACGGCGGTAAAAGATCTTTTTCAGCAGATTTTCGATGCCGCACATGGGCACATTGAGCAGAAAGGCCAGGATGCCGCCCACCAGAGCCGGGGTGCACAGCCCCAGAAGCCCGTACACCCAGCGGATCACCGTGTTGAAATGCGTCAATCCAAAATAAAAAGCAATGCCTCCAAAGACAAGGAGCGCTGCGAAACGTTGTTTTTGTTTTTCCATCCCAATACTCCTGATGTTTCTTGCAAAGGGGTTCCGGCACCGGCGCGGGGCCCGGCGCACTGCGGTTTCTTTTTCATTATGCACGGATTTCGGGTACAGGTCAATAGATTAAATCCAACTTTTGTCTAAACTATGGCGGTTTTCTCCGGCCTTTGGGGGCGATTCCAAGGGCTTTGACGGTTCTTCACGCCTTCCCTTCCAGAAACGGCAGCGCCGCCTGGAGCCACTCTTCCGGCAGGTACACCGACAAATACCCGTGGCCATAGCCCTTGGCCTCCCGGATGGTGCAGGACGGCACCATGGACTGGAACAGCTGCGCCGACCGTTTGACGCACTTCATTTCTTTCTCGCCGTACCAGTACATGACCTGGGCCCGGGTGTTTCGGATGCTGTCCTTGAGCCGGTAGTGCATCATATAGGTGCGGTACATGGTATAGAGGGTTTCCATCGGCAGGCGGGGCATATCCTCCATGTAATGGGCCTGGATTTCCTCGGGGTAGCACATTTTTTCCGGCAGCGTTCTGGGCATCAGGGCAAGCTGCCAGCGGCAGGCCCGCTGGCTGAACATCCACCGTCCAAACAGGCGCACCGATGCAATACAGAACCGGCCCAGGGCCGGCTGCGGGATGCAGAGACTGCCGTCGATGATGGCCTTTTGGGCCAGATCGGCCCTGCGGGACAGAAGCTCCATCACAATCTGGCCGCCCAGCGACACACCGCACAGGGCAAACAAGTGCCCGCCGCAATAGCTGTCTATATATTCCAGGATCTGGTCGGCGGTTTTCTCGGTGGAGACATACGGGGTGGCAAACTCCTCCCCGTGGCCGTCCAGAGTGGGGAGGATCACATGGTAGCGGGGCGACAGGGCCCGGGCCTGCCGCAGGTAATTCCACCACGCATTTCCGCCGCCGTGAATCATCAGTATGTGGGGCAGACGCTTGTCCCCGAAGGTATGAAATTTCACCCGGTTCATCCCCCTTTTTATGGTTTTGGGCTGGCTGTATTGTACCACAGCCGGCGGAAGGCTGTACAGAGGCAGCCGGCTCAAAACTTTTGAGGACAAAGCACCGGTTTTGTGCTATAGTATAACTACAAGTCCAAGATTCACCGGAAAGGAAGTGCGCTTCATGGATCTTTCTACCCTGCAGGCCCAGTGCCTGACCTGCACCCGCTGCCCCCTGTGTCAAACCCGGAAGCACGTTGTCTTTGGACAGGGCGTGGAAAACGCCGAGGTCCTGTTTGTAGGCGAGGGCCCCGGCCAGAGCGAGGACGAACAGGGTCTGCCCTTTGTGGGACGCAGCGGCCAGCTGCTGGACAAATACCTGTTTGCCATCGATCTGGACCGCACCAAAAACTGCTATATCGCCAACATCGTCAAGTGCCGGCCGCCCCAGAACCGCGACCCGCTGCCCGACGAGAGCGAGGCCTGCATGCCCTGGCTGCGGGAACAGTTCCGGATTCTGCGGCCCAAAATCGTGGTATGCCTGGGCCGGATTGCGGCCCAGCGGATGATCCGGCCCGGCTTTTCGGTGACCAAGGAGCACGGCATTTTCACCGAAAAGGGCGGCGTCGCCTTTATGGGCACCTTCCACCCGGCCGCCCTGCTCCGTCAGCCCCAGAACAAACCCGCCGCTTTTGAGGATTTTACCGCCCTGCGGGACAAGATCCAGGAAGTGTGCGATCACACCTATCTCTGAACGCTTTGTGCTTCTGAGTGGCATTCCGCCTCGCTTTTGCATACCTTGTGCCAAAAGCGAGGTGTTGTACTATGGAAGCAAAATGTCCGCAATCTGTCGATTTCTTTCTCGGCACCACCACACCGGCGGGGTTCCACGGGTATTTCCAGGAGCTCGGGCAGGAGCCGGGGATGCAGCTCTATCTGATCAAGAGCGGCCCCGGCTGCGGCAAATCCACCATGATGAAGCAGCTGGCTCAGCTTTCGTCCAGGCCTGTTCAGCGCATCCACTGTTCCAGCGACCCGGACAGCCTGGACGGCGTGGTATTCTGTGACAAAAAAGCCGCCATCCTGGACGCCACCGCTCCCCATACCATAGAGCCGCTGGCTCCCGGCGCCGATGAAGTGGTGATCAGCCTGTATCACACCATGTCGGTGGAGGATCTGCACCCTCATCGGGAGGAAATCCGGGCCCTCTTTGCCCGGAATGCGTCCCTACGCAGCCGGGCCGCCCGGTATATCGCGTCGGCGGGCAGTCTGCTGCTGGACAGCCGCCGTGCCGAGGCCTGCAGCACCGATTTTGAGAAGGCCCGCCGGTACGTCAAGCGTCTGTGCGCCCGTCTGCTCCCCCGCCAGAACGGCCCCGGAAGCGAGCAGATTCGTCTTCTCTCGGCCATCACTCCCCAGGGACCGATTTTCTATACCGATACCATCCGGGCGCTGGCCGACCGGGCGGTGGTATTCCGGGATGAATATGGCGCGGCCTCCCGTTTCCTGATGGAGCAAATCCACGACGAAGCCCTGGCCCGGGGATATGAGATCATCACCTGTCCCTGTGCGCTCCACCCGGAGGAGAAGATCGACCACATCCTGATCCCCTCCCTGCAGCTGGCGTTCCTCACCGACAACAGCTGGCATCCTGTGGCCCTGCCCGGCCAGCAGTCGGTCCGCTGCACCCGGTTTTTGGACCGGAGCAACCTGTCCGGGTTCCGGGCGCGGCTGCGGTTCAACTCCCGGGCTGCGCAGGAGCTGATCCAGCAGTCCACCGCCCTGATGGCCAGCGCCAAGAGCTGCCACGACGAACTGGAGAGCTACTACCGGGCGGCGGTCAACTTTGAGACGGTGGAGCAGATCACCCGGGACTGCGCCCGTGTTCTGGGACTGGACCAGACCCAGCTTGTGCCCAAAGTCTGACCTGCAAAAACAAAAAGCTCCCGGCCTGCACAGGCCAGGGAATCACAAATCAATCCATGTGAGGTGAAACCATGCAGGAGGTACGTCTGGCGGTCCGCCAGCTGGTGGAGTTTCTGCTCCAGACCGGAGACATCGACAGCCGCTTTGCCGGATTTGACCGGGCCAACGAAGGGGCCCGCATCCACCGCAAACTTCAAAAGCAGGCAGGCGACGGCTACCGGCCCGAGGTGTTCCTGTCCGGCACGCGGGATGTAGAGGGCATTCGCTACACCGTCGAAGGCCGAGCCGACGGGATTTTTGTGGACGGCGAGGAGCGGACCGTCATCGACGAGATCAAGACCACCGGCGTCCCGCTGCAGGAGATCACCGAGGACCTCAACTTCTGCCACTGGGCCCAGGGGATGGTGTATGCTGCCATCTACGCCGACCAAAACGACCTGTCCCACATTGATGTGCGGCTGACCTATTATCAGATTGATGATGACAAGATTATATACTTTACGCGTCATTTTGTGCGCGATGCACTGGAAGATTTTTTCCTGGGGCTGCTGAAAGAGTATGCTCCCTGGGCCCGGCGCCAGCTGGACTGGGCCGAGAAGCGCCGGGCCAGTCTGCTGGATTTGCAGTTTCCTTATGACCAGTACCGGCCCGGGCAGCGGGCCCTTGCCGGGGAGGTTTACCGAGCCTGCCGCACCGGCCGGGAGGCCGGAAAAGGCGGGTTCCGGCTGTTCTGTCAGGCCCCTACCGGAACCGGCAAAACCATGAGCGCCCTGTTCCCCGCCATGAAGGCCATGGGGGAAGAAAAAGGTGAAAAGTTATTTTACTTTACAGCTAGAAATACCGCACGGACAGCCGCTGAAAGCGCTGTATCCCTGCTGCGCCAGGCCAATCCCGGCCTGTCCTTCCGATCGGTGACCTTCACCGCCAAGGAGAAGGTGTGCCTGTGCAAGAACGAGGCGGGCCGCCCGGTCTGTCTGCCCGAGGTCTGCCCTTTCGCCAAGGGTTACTACAACCGGGTCAAGACCGCGCTGGCCGATTTGCTGGATGGCGGCGGCCAGCTGGACCGCCCCGCCATCGAGGCTGCTGCTCGCCGGCATACCGTCTGCCCCTTTGAGCTGGGTCTGGACCTCAGCGACTGGTGCGATCTCATCATCGGGGACTACAACTATCTGTTTGACCCGACGGTTCATCTGCGGCGCTTTTTTGAGCTGAACGGGGACTGGGTGTTTCTCATCGACGAGGCTCACAACCTCCCCGACCGGGCCCGGGAGATGTACTCGGCTTCCTTCGCCAAGAGCGACATCACTGAGGCTAAGCGGGCCCTGCTCAAGGGAAAGAACTCTCTCAAACGGCATCTGATCCGGACAGACAAAGAACTGCTGGCCCTGCGTCGGGCCTGTGAAGCGCTCGCCCCGCGGCGGGGCGCCGCTGCCGTCCCCGGTTCCGAGACCATGACGCCGCAGGTTCAGCAGATGGGACTTTTCGATGAACCTGCCGTTAAGGCCGCCACCGGGTCTGAATCATCCGAAGCCCCTTCCCTGCTACCTGAGCCGATTTATGCGCAGGACGGGACCGTCTTCTTCAAAGAGCTGCCGCCGGCCCTGGTACGGCCTCTGCTGGGGCTTCTGCCAGCTCTCCAGGACTGGCTGGAGAAGAACTCCGAGGACCCAGCCCACGAGACGCTGCTGGACCTCTACTTTGGGCTCCACGATCTGCTCCGCACAGCGGAACGCTATGACGACCACTACGTCACCCAGCTCACCGCCCACGGGAGCGACTTGACCATCCGGCTGCTCTGTCTGGACCCTTCCACCTTTGTGGACGACAGCCTGGCCTGCGGCCGGGCATCGGTCCTGTTCAGCGCCACCTTGATTCCTCCTGGCTACTATAAGAATGTGCTGGGCTGCGGCAGCGCCCGAGCGGTGGCGTTGGAAAGCCCCTTCCCCGCCGAAAACCTGGGTCTCTACTGTCTGCCCGGCATTTCCACCCGCTACCGTCAGCGGGAGGCCAGCGTCCCGGCCATTTCGGATGCGCTGGCCGCGCTGGCGGCGGGCAAGGTAGGCAACTACCTGGCCTTCTTTCCCAGCTATGCCTATCTGCGGCAGGTCTACGCCGATTTTTCCGCCCGCTACCCGCAGATCCGCACCATCGCCCAGGAGAGCGGCCTGGACGACGCCGGGCGGGCCGCTTTTCTGGAACACTTCTCCCCTGACCCGACCGAGACCCTGCTGGGATTCGGGGTGCTGGGCGGCGTCTTTGGCGAGGGCGTAGATCTGGCCGGCAGCCGCCTGATCGGCTGCGCCATTGTAGGCGTTGGGCTGCCCCAGGTCAGCCCGCGGCAGGAAATGCTCCGCCGCTATTTTGAGGAGAAGGACGGCAGCGGTTTTGACTATGCCTACCGCTTCCCGGGGATGAACAAGGTCTTGCAGGCGGCGGGCCGGGTCATCCGCACCGAGACCGACCGCGGCGTGGTGCTGCTTCTGGACGACCGCTTCACCCAGGAGGGATACCGCAGACTTTTCCCGCGGCACTGGGCCCACATCCAGTATCTCTCCGGCACCGACAGCCTCCGGCGGGCGCTGGATGATTTCTGGGGCCCAGAGCCTTGACAGAACGCCGTCCCATCGGCTACAATGATGCCGTAATTGTTGAATGTACCATGGCTATGGAGGAATTTTCTTGAAGATACTCAAAGTGAAATGTCTGGCCCCCACCCGGCTGGACCATTACCTGATGCAGCAATATCCCGCCCTCAACCCCGGCCGCCTGAACAAGGCCCTGCGGGAAAACAAAATCAAGCTCAACGGCAAAAAGCAGCCCCTTTCCACCCGCGTGATGGCCGGGGACGAAATCAAGCTGTTCATTCTGGACGATCAGTTGGACGACAGCCGCGACACCGCCGGTCCCGCCTGGAAAAAGGCCCGCTGCCCCGCTGAAGTGGTCTACAACGGCCCCCAGCTCCTGGTGGTCAACAAGCCCGCCGGTCTGGCAGTGGACGGCCCTGAGAACGACACCCTTCTCAACCGCGCTCTGCTCTATCTGAACAGTCAGAACGAGTACAGCGAGGAGAGCCTCTACCAGCCCTCCCTCTGCCACCGGCTGGACACCGGCACCAGCGGCCTGGTCCTGATCGCCAAGACCCCGGAGGCCGAGCAGATTCTGCTGGAGGCCATCCGGGAGCGAAAGGTCCAGAAAACCTATCTGTGCGTCACCTTTGGCCGGCCCATTCCCCCGGAAGGGATGCTGGGCGGCTGGCTGCTGAAAGATGCGGACATGGGCAAGGTCCAGATTCTGTCCGAGAAGCGCCCCGGCGCCAAGGAAGTCTGCACCGAATATGAGACGGTGGCCGTCTCGGGACGGCTGGCCCTGCTGAAGGTTCGGCTGATCACTGGCCGGACCCATCAGATCCGGGCCCACATGGCCAGCATTGGCTGCCCCATTCTGGGAGACAGCAAGTACGGCAACAACGCCGCCAACCGGGAACTGCGGCTCAAATACCAGGCTCTGTGCGCCTGGGAGCTGGTTCTCCCCTCCTTCACCCAGCCCATTCTGGCTGACCTCAGCGGCAAGGTGTTCCACGCACCCCGGCCCTGGTATTACGGCCAGATTCTGGACGGAACCCTGAAATAATTTCAGGGCAACAGTCTGTTGCTTGGCGCGGTTTGGGAAGTATGATACACTCTCCATGAGGTGATCGCTATGGAGACCAAAGAGATTATCCTGGAGCTGCGGACCAGGCACGGTTTGACGCAGGAAGATCTTGCAGAAAAATTGTATGTAACCCGCCAGGCTGTTTCCCGGTGGGAGACCGGAGAAACCCTCCCCAACACAGAAACACTCAAGCGGTTGTCCATGTTGTTTGATGTTTCGATCAACACCCTTTTAGGCTCACCGCAAAAGCTGATTTGCCAGTGCTGCGGTATGCCGCTGGACGACAGCTGCATCAGCCGGGAACCAGATGGTTCTTTCAATGAAGCCTATTGCAAGTGGTGCTACACCGACGGAAAATTCGCTTACACAAGTCTCGCGGAACTGACAAATTATCTTGTAGAGCACATGTCCAACGAATCCTGGCCTCCGGAGCAGGCCAGAGCCTTTTTTGAGGTTCAGTTGGCAAAACTGCCCTACTGGCAAGACCGGCAGACCGGCCACTCCGAGCCTTAAAACAGCCCAAACGCCCCTTTGTGCGGCCAAACTGAACCGCCCCAGTAAAAGTAGACAGTGAAAAAAGAAGGCCTCCTGTGGTAGAATAAAACTACCATAGGAGGTCTTTGCTATGCCAAGAAAATACAGGCACATTCAGGAACACGAGAA